>JAUXKG010000213.1 GCA_030624355.1 Acidobacteriota bacterium | reverse complement strand
GATCAGGACAGCATTTTGATACTGACCACCGATGCCGATTTTCTGCAACTTTTAAAAAGCGGTCCTTAGTCCACCGTCGAGCCGGACACCCTCCCAAAGTCGATCCACCACAGAGTGCGATTTTCCCTGAACCTGAGTCCTGCCCGTGCATCGAGTCCATCGTGACCAACGGTTGGAGGAAGACAGCACGTGATTCGCGTCAACCAGGACCTTTCCATTTCGGAGGAGGAGTTGAAGTTCAAGGCCTCCCGCAGCGGGGGTCCTGGAGGGCAAAACGTAAACAAGGTTGCCAGTCGGGTGATCCTGCTCTTTGACGTGGATCAGTCTGCCAATCTGAGTGAGGATCAGAAGAAGCGAATTCGAAAACGACTGGCCAATCGAATTAACAAAGAGGGGATTCTTCGCGTCGTCAGTCAGCAGCATCGTACCCAGCTGGCCAACCGAAAGGCGGCCCTCGACCGATTTCTTGAATTGATGATGCAAGCCTTGAGGAAGCAGAGACCTCGAAGGCAAACCAAACTGCCCCGATCAGCCAAGCGTCACCGTCTGGAAGAAAAGGCCCGTCGAGGTCAGCTGAAGCATTCGCGATCAGAGACCGGGATTGAGGATGAGTGACGGCCGTGCAGGGAGCTTGGTATGAGTGAGGGCAAATTTTCTGCGCCGTCCGGATACTTGACAGTTCCCTTGCTGTTTGGACATTATACCGGACCACCAGGGGCTGTAGCCCACTGAAGGAGGATGTGAAAATGAGGAGAGAGATCCGCGGATGGATGATTGGTATTGCTGCTCTTGGCCTTCTCTGTGCCTGTAGCTCGGCACCCGAGAGTGATGCCGGTGTGGAAACGGAGACGGCGCCGGCGGCAGCCGGAGAGTTGGATGAGGAACCGGAAGCTTTAAGCACGGAGGAGACGGAAATGGTTGATGAATCTAAGGAGGTTGCCGAGCCAGTCGAGCCAGTTGAAGCGGTCGAGGCGATCTCTCCCCTATTGGATCCTGACCAGGCAAACGAACAGGCACCGGATCAGTACAGGGTGCGATTGAAGACCACCAAGGGAGATATTGTTCTGTCATTGACGCGCAGTTGGGCCCCTCGAGGTGTCGATCGTTTCTACAACCTTGTGCGTATCGGATACTTTGAAGAACTTGCTTTTTTTCGAGTCATTGAAGGCTTCATGGTGCAGTTCGGAATAAACGGAGATCGCAAGGTGAACGATGCCTGGGCCACTGCCCAGATCAAGGACGATCCCGTCAAGGAGTCCAATGTGCGAGGCTTTCTTACCTTTGCCACAGCCGGTCCCAATACACGGACCACTCAGCTCTTCATCAATTTTAGGAACAATGCAAGCCTCGACCAGCAGGGCTTTGCACCCATCGGTGAGGTAGTCGAGGGAATGGATGTGGTGGATTCGATCTACTCCGGCTATGGTGAAGGGGGTCCCCGCGGATCGGGACCCAATCAGGCCCGGATCAAGGCTCAGGGGAACCCCTACCTGAAAAAGGGCTTTCCCGAGCTGGACTACATCCAAAGCGCCAGCATCGAGTAATTACTCGGACAGGCTCCTAGCCAGCTTGACGATCGTCTTGAATTCAGCAGTGCGTACGGGCTGTACCGAGAGACGGCTGCGATTGAGCAGGACCATCTCCTGTAGCCCTTTGATTTCCCGCAGTTGGTCGAGCCCCAGGATTTGAGGAAACTTCTCTTCAAATTCAATATCCACCATGTACCAACGAGGATTCTCGTGACTGGCCTTGGGGTCGTAGTGGGCATCATGCGGATCACGGGCTGTGTGATCGGGGTAAGCTTCTCGGACCACTCTTGCCAGACCGGCCACTCCGACGGGTGCGGTGTTGCTGTGGTAGAAAAGCACCCGATCTCCAACCTGCATCTCATCGCGCATCAAATTTCTGGCCTGGTAGTTTCTGACTCCGTCCCAGAAGGTCTGTCCCTCTCTCTTTAGGTCGTCAATCGAATAGGATCCAGGCTCGCTTTTCATCAACCAGTACTTAGCCATGTTGTCCCTCTTTTTTTACTGTTTTCCCAGGAGCCTGCGATACTGCTCGGGCGTGTCGATGTCCAGAAGAGGATCCTCGCTGTCCAGGGCAACAATCCGGATCTCCTCTCGATGGTCTTCCAAGATTTGTCTTCCTCCTTCGTCTCCCGTTATGGCCGCCAGTACAGGAAAGAGGGTGCGATCAAAGAGCACCGGAGAACCCCTCCTTTCCCGGTAGCCGGGAAGGGTAATTCGAGCGGCACCTTCTTCATGGGCCCCGATCAGTTGATCGAGTACCTCAGTGCTCAGGAAGGGCTGATCCACAGGGAGAAAGAGGGCGGCGCTGGCGGAGGCATGAACGGCGTGCAGCCCGGCTCTCACCGAACTGCTCTGACCAGAGGCGTAGTCTTCATTGCATACGACTAGGATTGGTAGATCGGAGAGAAGCTGTCTCATCACCTCAGCCTGGTATCCGAGCACGACAATCACTTCACTCAGGCCAGAAGCCAGTGCTCGCCGCGCCATAAGGTGGATCAGTGGCTCTCCCTGAAGCTCCAGCAACTGCTTGGGAGGATGGTCCGCGAAGCGCTTGGATTCGCCAGCGGCCAGTAGTACTCCGGAGATGAACGATTTCAATCCCTTTTCTAAATCCCCTATTTCTCTTGCTGGCTGCTGTTGCGGACCGTCACAATTTCAGCAATGATGGCCACCGCAATTTCTTCCGGGCTTCTGCCCCCCAGGTTCAAACCGATCGGCGAGTGGATTTTGGCCAGCTGCTCCTCAGTGATCCCCATTTCCTGGAGCGATTTCACTCGCCGTCCGTGGGTTTTCTTCGAGCCCAGTGCTCCAATATAGAGACAGGGACTCTCCAGACCCAACTTCAAGGCAGGATTGTCCAGTTTCTCATCGTGGCTCAGAGCCACCAGGTAGGTCGCTTCGTTGAAGTCCGCAGCGGAGAGGGCCTCGTGAGGCCATTCAACGATCAGCTCATCGGCATGGGAAAAGCGCTGGGGCGTAGCGAAAGCAGAGCGAGGGTCTACCACGATTGTCCGAAAGCCCAGTACCTTGGCAAAGGTGATCAGTGGAATGGCCGCGTGTACTGCGCCCACAATGATGAGTTTCGGAGGAGGGGGGAAGACCTCGATAAAGACCTCACTCTGCAGTCCATCGGATTCGAACAGGCAGCGCTCCGACTTTTGCAGATTCAAAAGCTCTCCGGCGCGAAGGGCGGTCTTCTCATTCAGCGGCTGCGACTGAAGATCCCCCAGTCTGGTGCCATCGGGCCAGATCAGCATCTTGTTTCCCACCTGCTGACCGGCAATCACCGTGGAAAGGGCCACCAATTCCTCGTTCTTGAGAGAGAGCTCGAGCTTTTCATAGAGAAGGGTGTCTTCAGCCATGGTTCACCATTTCAGAAGTTCCACGAAGACTTCGATCTCGCCTCCGCAGCTCAATCCAACCTCCCAGGCCTGCTCATCGGTAATTCCAAACTTGATGAGCTTGGGCTGGCCGTTTTTCATGACTTCGCGGGCCTCCTGGACCACCGCTCCTTCAATGCAGCCGCCGCTCACCGATCCCACAATGTCACCGCTGGAAGAGACGGCCATCTTGGAGCCAAGCGGGCGGGGCGCCGAACCATAAACTTTTACCACGGTAGCAATGGCGGCTTTCTGGTCTGCCGCCTGCCACTGTCTCAGATGATCAAGAATGTCACGCATGGTCATCCTCCAAAAAGGTATTGTAACAGCGCCTGTGTTTGGCGGATAGCCTACAGACACGGATGGTCATGGATTAGCCAACACGGATTAACACGGATGAGTGCTCGTCAATTCTCCAACTTTCTTGTCAGCTGTCAGCGGCCGTAGGCCATACACGGATTGACACGAATTCGGAGGGCTGGCAACAATTCTTCTGTCAGTTGTCAGTTGTCAGTTGTCAGTTGTCAACCTAGTCACTCGACACTCGACACTGTTCAGGAGGTCAGGCTGCCAGCATGTCAGCCTCGCAGAGGGCGTCGTTCGCTCAACCGCTCCAACAGAGTTCCCAACTCCTCCAAACTGGCCAAATTGTGAACGGGCAAGAAGTCGTCCACATAGGGGAGTGCCGCCTGGATTCCCCGCGTCAAGGGCTCATAGCCGGGAGAGCCCAACAGAGGATTCAGCCAGATCAACCGCTGGCAGCTTCGCTGAAGACGGGCCATCTCTCTGGCCAGCAAAGAAGTGTCGCCGCGATCCCACCCATCACTGATGATGATGGTCAACGCTCCTTGACTGAGAACACGGCGTCCCCACTGGTAGTTGAAGGTCTTAAGAGTTTCTCCAATCCGGGTGCCACCGGCCCAATCCCGAATCGCATCCGTCGTCATACTCAAGGCACGGTCGATGTCGCGGTGTCGGAGGTGATGAGTGATCCGTGTGAGGCGGGTGCCAAAGACAAAGGTCTCCGTCTTTTCCAAGCCACTGCTGATCACGTAAATGAATTGAAGAAGCAAACGCGAGTAGGCTTCCATTGAGCCGCTGATGTCACAAAGCACCACAAGGGGGCGGCGTTTTCGCTTGGGACGCCGCCACTTCAACTGAATCAGCTCTCCACAGTGGCGAAGGTTGTGGCGCAACGTCCGGCGCATGTCGAGGTAGGATCCGATGGAGCCTCGGACCTTGCGTCGGGTCCGCCGTTGCTCCAGCTCCCACTCCATCTCCTTCATCAATTTCTGCACTGCCACAAGTTCATCTTCCGTCAGTGTGGCAAAATCCTTGTGACGCAGGATTTCCCGTGCACTGTAAAGGGGGACCGTCTCCGATTCCGCATTCTCCCTGTCCGACTCAGCCTGAGAGGGAGAGGGCTGCTCCCCGGTCTTCTCTGCCGGCTTCTGTTTGACCTGACGAAACTTTTGAAGGAGTGATTCCGGATCCAGTTGAGATTCAGAACGATTGGCCTTCCAGAAAAGATCGAACACCAGATCAAAAAAGGCAAGGTGCTCGTGACGACTGATTAGAACTGTTCGCGAGGCGTTCTGGACATCTCGACGCCGACCGAGGTCCAGATGTTTCATGGCCTCCACCAGGCTAATGAGATGGGTGGGGGTGACGTCGATGTCTAGACGGCGCAGCAGCCTGCCGAAGAGAACGATGTTGTGCAGCAGGTGTCCCTGACTACTTACCGGCTCTGTTTCCGTCACGGCTCTAGGCCCGGATAATACATAGGGCATCGTGACGAAGTGTCGCAGGCGCCATGATGACAAGGCGTGCAACGAAGGGCACCGCAGGCGTACTCGTGCAGTACGCCGAGGAGCCCAAGG
>JAUXKG010000015.1 GCA_030624355.1 Acidobacteriota bacterium | reverse complement strand
CATCCTGTAACCGTTCAATCTAGCTTCGCGACTTGTGATCGAGGAATCGACGGTTGTTGCGTTTGCTGATATTCAAGTGGGGGACGGTGGAGTTCTGCTGGCTGCGGGTCCCTGCTCAGTCGAGAGTGAGGAGCAGATCATCCGCACTGCACACCTGGTTAGAGAGGCAGGTGCCAACATGCTTAGAGGAGGGGCCTTCAAACCGCGAACCTCCCCCTACAGCTTCCAGGGGCTTGAAGCCGAGGGCCTCAAACTCCTGGCAAAGGCCCGTCAGGAAACCGGCTTGCCCATAGTGACCGAAGTTCTCTCTCCGGAAGACCTGGATCTGGTTGCTGAGTACGCCGACCTGCTGCAGGTTGGCGCCCGTAATATGCAAAACTTCCCTCTTCTCAAGAAACTGGGCCAGATCGATCGGCCGGTGCTCCTCAAACGGGGCATGATGTGTACAGTGAAAGAAACACTGATGTCTGCGGAATATATCCTCAGCGGTGGGAATTCATCGGTGGTTCTCTGCGAACGTGGCATCCGAACTTTCGAGGACGCAACTCGAAACACCCTGGACCTCTCCGCTGTCTCCCTGCTCAAAGAGTGGAGTCACCTTCCCGTTATCGTCGACCCTACCCATGGCACCGGGTACAAATCACTGATTCAGCCCATGTGCAAGGCCGCTATCGCCGCCGGCGCCGACGGCCTTATGGTCGAGGTTCATCCCAGACCTGAGGAAGCACTGTCCGACGGCTTTCAGTCCCTTCTTCCATACGAATTTGAAGAAGTTGTGAACCAGATCAGACCTTATCTGGAGCTGGAGGGAAAGCAAATCCACCACGCCTGAGGCCGAATCATCCTGCCGGTTATAGACCGATTGAGGAGCGGGTTGTTCGAAAAGATTCACTTAGCGGCGCTTGCGAACCCTTTGACGACGTAAGCGCCGCTACGCGCATCCTCAGCAAGAATCACGACCCCGTACTTTTGTGCATCCTCCAGAAGCTCACCAAAGGCACGATACCCGTAGCGGCCTTCGTTGAAGGCGGGTCTCTTCCTCTTCATGGTCTCTTTCACCATCGAAGAGTAGAGAATGTCTTTGTCGCGCATCAAGGCAATAATCGATTCAATCAGTAACTGAAATACGGGGCGCTTTTCCTTGGGGATTTGCTGGGTGAGACGGGGCGGGCGACTAGCCACCTGCTCCAACTCCTCATAGAAAATGAATTCGTCGCAATTTTCCACCAACATGGAAGAGGCTGCACCTTCGGTTGCCAGACCGATCACAGACTTGCCATTTTCTTTAAGTTTGGACACCAGAGGAGAGAAGTCGCTGTCACCCGAAACAACAACAAAGGTATCGATGTGCTCTTTGCCGTAACACAAGTCCATGGCATCAACACACAGACGTATGTCAGCCGAATTTTTTCCGGTGCGGGCTCGCTTGGGAATGTCGATCAGCTCGAAGGCCGCCTCATGAAGCTTCTTCTTGTCATCTGAAAAACGGGTCCAATCGGCATAGGCCTTCTTGACCAGGATTTTCCCTTTCTCGACCAATCGCTTCAAGACCTTGTCAATATCGAACTTCGCGCCACCTCTGGGCCTATCAAATCCTAAGGCCAGGTTTTCAAAATCCAAAAAAACCGCCAGCCGCCTCTCATTTTCATCCATTACTTCTTACCTTCAGCGTAGCATGGCCTCCTGCCCGAGCCCGATATGCCAGCACACCTCAATTTGATTCAAGCTTACAACACATCCAGGCCTGAACGGTCCAGGCGGAAACCCCCTGTTAGAGCGTCAATCCTCCATCCACGGTGATCACTTGTCCTGTCACATAATTGTCAGGCTCCAAAAGCAATCGCACCACTCGGGCCACATCTTCTGGTCGGCCGAAGCGTGGGATGATTTTTTTCTCTACAAAGTGATTATACTTGCCGGATTCAATCGAGGCCAGTGCCATACCTGCCCGGTTCACACCAGGGGCAACCACATTGACCCGGATTCCACCTGGGCCGCCCCAGTCTTTGGCCAATATCCGAGCGGCGTGAGCGAGTGCCGCTTTCGGCCCGGCATAGTTCAGACTGGACTTGAAGACTGACACCGCTTGCATTGAGGAGACCAGAACAATCGCTCCTGAAATCTCCTGCCGGGACATCGCCGCGGCAGATTCACGTGCCAACAGGATGGGCGCCGTGTAGTTTTCTCGTAGCGAGGCTTCCAAATCCGAATCGCACGCCTCAGCAAACTTGACCCGGGCCGGATCTCCAGTAAAGCACACCAATGCGTAGAGCCCGTTGCTCAGAGCGTCCGCCGTGGCGACGTAGTCGGATCTCACCTGGGGTGCTGTGATGTCCCCTTGCACCAGATTGACCGAATTCTTTCCATAGCGATCTGTTAGAAATCTCTGCAGCGCCTCGGCACGTTCCTGATGGCTTCGATAGCCCACCACCAGAGAAGCCCCCTCCTGCGCCAACAAGGACACGGTGGCACTGCCCAGTCCCCCCGTTCCCCCAGCTACCAATATCGCGCGGCCGGCCAGACGACGCTCGTCGAAGTCGAAGTCGAAGTCGAACGATTGCTGTTCCCGAGATTCTGTCACCGAATCATGGTCCCAATTGCAGGGGCCGGTTTGGCTTGGGCCATCAGGTGCCTGCTTCTTCCAGAAACTTCTCGGCATCTATTGCAGCCCGACACCCGGCTCCAGCCGCTGTGATCGCCTGCCGGTAGACATAGTCATGCACATCACCTGCTGCAAAAACTCCTTCAACACTGGTCTTGGAACAGTCGCGAACCGCAATGTAGCTTTCCTTCATTTCCAATTGCCCCTCAAAGATCTTCGTGTTGGGATCATGGCCAATTCCTATGAACACCCCGTCGGTTGGCAACAATGATTCCTCCCCAGTCTTCACGTTCTTCAGCTTCACTGCCTCGACCCTCTTTTGAGAGGGATCCATTATCTCGGTCACAACCGAATCCCAAAGCAATTCGATTTTAGGATTCTTCAAAGCACGATCTGCCATTATCTTCGAAGCCCTGAGTTGATCGCGACGGTGGATCATCGTGACCTTGGATGCGAACTTGGTCAGGAACATGGACTCTTCCACAGCCGTGTCGCCCCCACCCACCACCACGACGGACTGGTCACGAAAGAAATAGCCGTCGCAAGTAGCACAAGTGGACACTCCATGGCCGATTAGAGCTTTTTCTGATTCTAATCCTAATAACTTGGCCGACGCCCCCGACGCCACAATTAGGCTTTGAGCCTGGTACTCTTGCTCATCCGTTTCAATAACAAAAGGCCGCTTTCCAAGATCTACCCTCTGGGCCAGTTCCATCTTGAAGACAGCTCCGAAACGAGCAGCCTGCTTCTTCATCAAGGCCACCAGTTCAGGACCCTGTACTCCGTCAGGAAAGCCTGGATAGTTCTCCACATCGGTGGTGAGTGAAAGCTGTCCTCCCGGCTCGTGGCCTTCAAGAACCAACGGCTCCAGGTCAGCCCGAGCGGCATAGATCGCCGCAGTCGATCCTGCACAACCAGAACCCAAAATGACTACCTTGTGTGCCATACGATTCCTTTCTATTCACTCGTTGCGAAGAAGGATAGGATACCAGATCCGGGTTAGGCCCGGATGATGCATAGGTTTTCTTCACTTCGCTCAGTGAAAGGTCTCTTCACTGCGCTCAGATGAAGGCGAGCTGCACTGCAGTAGACAATCTATGCATTATCCGGACCAGCTTCAATCTGACTGAGAAATCCGAAGTGTAGACAGCGACGGACAGCGATAGTAGATTGGTCAACGCTATGGAACTGCTGAAGGAAATCTGGTCTCTTCTCCGGGCACATCTTCTCATTCAGGTAATAGTGGTGCTGGTGGCCTCCGTTCTGTTGGCCAAGTTGGCGGACTGGTTCATGACTCGCATCCTCCGGCGTCTGACCAGCCGCACCAAGACCCACCTCGACGACCGACTGCTGGACATGATGCACAAGCCTGTCTTCTACTCAGTCCTGCTGACGGGAGTCGTCATAGCAGTACAGATGCTCAACCTCCCAGCCCCTTTGCACTTTGTCAGCTCTGCACTGGTGAAGACTCTGGTCGTTCTGTTGTGGCTCTCTCTGGGCATCCGAGCCACCCTGCTGTTTCTGGATTGGATGACACAGCATACAGAACGCTTCCAGTTTGTACAGCCGGCTACCAAACCTCTATTTGACATCGCTGCCAAACTGATCCTGATCGGTGGCGCCGCCTATTTTGTGTTGATTTCCTGGAAAGTGGACGTGACCGCCTGGCTGGCCTCGGCAGGCATTCTAGGGATCGCGATTGGCTTCGCTGCCAAGGATACGTTGGCCAATCTATTTGCCGGAGTCTTTATTCTGGCCGACAGCCCTTACAAAGTAGGAGACTACATCGTCCTGGACGGTGGCTTCCGAGGCCGGGTCACCCGAATAGGTCTTCGCAGCACCCGGGTCCTTACACGAGACGATGTTGAGATAACCATCCCCAATGCCACCATAGCCAATTCCAAAATCCTGAATGAAAGCGGCGGACCCCACCTTAAACATCGAATACGGACCTCGGTAGGTGTAGCCTATGGCACAGACATCGACCAGTTAAAGAAAGTCCTTCAACAGGTGATCGAGACTGCATGTAAAGAAGGACATATTTGCCAGGACCCGGAGGCTCGTATCCGCTTCCGCGGATTTGGAGATTCCGCTCTGATGTTTGACCTATTGAGTTGGATTCACCGACCCGAAGAGCGTGGTCGGGTCCAGGATCACCTGAACACATCCATATACAAGGCTCTGGGCAGTGCCCAAATTGAAATTCCCTACCCCAAACGGGACGTCTACGTAAAGCAGCTGCCCCGGGAAGCCGGGTCCTAACTGTTTCTAACGTTTCACCGCGGTTCCCATGACTTCAAAATGAGCGCCACCCAGAAGCGGACCTGAACCGATGAAGGCTCTGGCGGGCAAGTGTCCAGTGAAATAGCTTCGGTACACAGCGTTAAACTCACCGTAAAGAGAGAGATCCGAGCAAAATACCTGTACCGAGACAAGATCATCCATGGTCATTCCAACCACCTCGAGTCGCCGCTGCATCCCGTCCATGATGATCTTTGCCTCTCGACGAACCTCGGCGGGCAGGGTGCCCGTATCTGGATCCATGCCGGTAGTTCCCGTCAGGTAAAGGGTGTTGCCAACCAGAACCGCATCGCTGGAGTTGCGATTAAGATCCTTCTCCCAGCCAGGCAAATTGATGTGCCGCCCATCCCTGGGCTCCTGGGTCAGGAATCCTGTGGTAAGCATCACCGTACCGATGATAAGGAAACTGGTCGTGAGTTGTTTCATCCTCTCCTCCTTCTTGTTGGTCTCTCTGTCGGACACCGGATAAACAATCGAGACTACCTTCTTTTCAGGCGCATCCACAGATAGACAGGAACTCCGGCAGCCAGGATGCTCAGGCCCATTAGAGCATTGAACCGCTTGTCAGGATTGGTCAGTGTGTATGCGTCCACAAAGGCAACCACTCCAATGAATACAGCCGGAGTCCATGGGTAGCCGATACAGCGAAAAGGTCGTGGATACTGGGGTATTTTCCATCGCAGGACATAGACGGCTGCCACCGTGAGTCCATAAAAAATAAGTGCTGCAAAGACCACATATTCGGTGATGTCTCTAAAAGTCTTTAGCACTACAACCAGCACAATCGCCCAGATCGCCTGCATCCAAATGGCCGCGGTTGGAGTCTTGTAGACCGGGTGGACAGCGTCCAAGGCCTTGAACGCCAAACCGTCTCTGGCCATGGCAAAAAAGGCTCGGGGAGTGGCGAGCAGATTGGTGTTGGCGGCACCGACAACCGAAAGACAGATCAGAATGGCCAGCCAACTACCGCTGGCCGGCCCGAAGATCCTTTCAATGGTGAGTTTGGGTACCAGAATATCCTTGCTCAGCTCGCGCATCTCCTGCAACGGCACCATGTACATATAGACCAAATTTACAGCACAGTAGACCAGGATGAGAATGACAACTCCGCAGATCAACCCCCTCGGTAAATCACGCTTGGGATTCCTAAGCTCAGCGGCGCTGAAGGACAGCTGGTGCCACCCTTCATAGGCCCAGAAGATAGCTACTGAGGCTGCTACAAAACCGGTTGTCCAGTCCGGCATCTGACTGCTCTGCGACGAAGCTATCGCTTCCCCGCGCCCGGCATGACTGACAAAAAAGCCTGCCACCACAATTCCTCCAAGAGCAGTCAACTTAGCCCCGGTCGAGATATTTTGAAGAAGAGCTCCCCACCGTGCTCCGAAATGATTGGTCACGGCCAACAGAAGAATCATTCCCGTTGACGCACCGATCTGCATCCAAGTCGACAGGGGAAACAATGTGCTCAAGGAGGTAGAAAAGGCCACCGACAGTGCCGCAATGCTGCCGCTGTTAATCACCAGCAACAGACACCAACCGTAAAGAAAAGCAACAAATGTTCCCCACCCCTCCCGCAGGAAGGCATACTGCCCGCCCGCCTGAGGAAACATCGTTCCCAGCTCAGCATAGGCGAATCCGCCAAAGAGACAGACCACCCCCAAGCCGATCCAGCACAGCAAAACCGAGACGGGGTCAGGTAAGTATTGAGCCACTTCCCAAGGTTTGAGGAAGATTCCCGATCCGATGACACCGCCAGCTGTGATGGCCACAGCACTGCCCAAACCTAGAGATTGTCGCAGTTCGTTCGTCAACCGAAGTCCTTCTACTACCCGGATTAATTACGATCCGGGTTAACAGTCCAAGACCGTCTCCTCTGCCAGCAAGTCTACCACATCCAGCAGGCTGTTGGTTTCCTGATACTTGCGCAGCTGTCGATCGGCACTGGTGCCTTCCTTTAGCATGGTACGAATGTATTCAACATCCCGACGTGTCCCCAGATCGTCAACAACATCATCCACCCACTCCAGTATCTCTTCCATAATAAAATGGCAGGGGACCTCCTTCTCTTTTCCAAGATCCAGAATAGGTCCACCAATACCGTTACGAACGGCGCGCCATTTGTTCTCTGCTATCAGCGCTCGACGGTAGCGGCGCCAGGACTGATTATTTTTTCGAAGCTGAATCAGCTTGACAACAAGAGACTGCATCAAAGCTGCAATGGCCACAGCTTCATCAACCTTTGTGGTGGAATCACAGATTCGAAACTCCACAGTCGGAAACTCAGGGTGGGGACGGATGTCCCACCAGATCTTTGTCGGCTCATCAATACAATTGGTCCGCACCAAGGTGCTGACATAACGGTCATAATCATCCGCAGAATCAAAATATTCGGGAAGACCTGTACGGGGTAGATCTTCGAGCACCACACTGCGATACGACTTCAAACCCGTATTGTGTCCCAGCCAAAAAGGAGAGGACGTGGATAGACACAGGAAATGGGGCATGAAGTACACCATCTGATTCATGATGTCCATTCGCAGTTCACGATCGGGAATGCCAATGTGAACATGCATTCCAAAGACCAGAAGTCGGCGGGCCACGAACTGCATACTGTCCACCAATCCCTTGTAGCGATCCTTCTCAGTGATGGTTTGATCTTGCCAACGCGAAAATGGATGGGTGCCGGCAGCCACTATCCTTCGTTCATCCTTCGCCACAAACTCGCTAACACTTCTGCGAAGACGAATGAGCTCTTGGCGGACCTCTTTGATATTCCGGCAGACATGGCTTCCGATTTCCACTTGCGACTGAAGAAACTCGGGCTTCACCTGATCGTGATATATCATTGTCCCGCTCTCCAAGAAATCCGAGACAAAGGACGTCAATTCCCTTGTTTCAGAATTGATGATCTGGTATTCCTCTTCAACTCCGATCGTCAAGTCGTCAAGTATCATCATCAACTCCACCGGTTATGGCTCAACAACAGAAGTTTCTCACACCGGACTGGGTATTCATAGATTCTCCAGATCCAGCGAGCAGGTCACGGAACCCACTGCTGGGTTACTCCCCAGCAGCCAGGTCCTCTAGCTCCTGACCGGTGAGACGAAACACCGTCCACTCCTTTAACGGAACCGCACCCAGATTCCTGTAAAACTGGATCGCCGACTCATTCCAATTCAAGACCGCCCACTCCAATCGACCACAGTCCCGCTCTCTAGTTAATTGAGCCAAGTGAGAGAGCAAGCTGCGACCGATTCCCTTCCCCCGAAAGTCAGGCCGGACGTACAGATCCTCCAGATAAATCCCCGGGCGACCCAGAAAAGTGGACAGATTGTGAAAATAGACGGCAAAACCCACCGGACTGCCTTCATAGCAGGCAATCACGGCCTCAGCTACCGCTGCCGGACCGAACAGAGTGTTCTCCAAGAAATCCTCTGTGGCCACAACTTCATGGGACAAACGCTCATAGCTCGCTAACTCCTTGACCAGTGATAAAATCAAGCGCCCATCACCGGGCTGTGCTCTACGAATGGTTACCTCTGCAGTTGGCTTCTGCTTCATATTGGTGTCCTCATCTTTTCCAGTTTTCAGGTTTCGATCCTTCGGTTTCACACTTCACCTCCTGCCTGATTCCGCACGTCACCCAAGCCTGCATGAGACACACCACTTGCAATCCATAATTGCCGGTAGCCTGACTGCTTTCAATTCCAATTTGGCACTCTTTCGTCCTGTGCTAGAGTAACAATCCGAAATGGAACAGGTACAGCTTCAGAACTTTCAAGATGAGCTTCGACGGAAGATCGAAGGAGATCTGCTGTTTGATGAGATGTCCTGTCTGCTCTACTCAACAGATGCCAGCCTCTATGAGATCAAGCCGCTGGGGATCGTCCTGCCTCGCACGCCAGAAGACATCCTTCAGGCTGTTCGCACAGCCCTCAAGTACAGAGTCCCTGTTCTCCCCCGAGGCGGTGGGACCAGTTTAGCCGGACAGACTGTCACCTCCGGACTGGTTGTGGACTGTTCCAAGTATCTCACCCGCATTCTGGAAGTCAACGAGACCGAAGGTTGGGCACGGGTGCAGCCCGGGGTTGTCCGAGATAACCTGAATGACTTTCTCAAAGTCCACCACCTTCACTTCGCACCTGACGTTTCCACCAGCAGCCGAGCCAATATAGGTGGCATGATCGGCAACAACTCAGCCGGTGTTCGCTCCATTCTATACGGGAAAACAGTCGATCATGTTTTGGAGCTGTCTGTCATTCTGTCAACCGGGGAAGAGCTTCTGCTGCAGCCGCTCGACGCTCAACAACTGAGGGAAAAGTGTAGTCAGGAAGATCGGGAGGGTGATATTTATCGGAGGGTCAGAGCCATCGTCTCCCAGAACCGAGATGAGATCGTTCGGCGCTACCCCAAGGTCATGCGCCGAGTAGGCGGATACAATCTGGATGAACTGTTGGATAAAGACCTCTTCAATCTGGCCAAGCTCATCGTTGGCTCAGAAGGAACCCTGGCCTTCGTTGTTGAGGCCAAAATCAAATTAGAACCCCTGCCCAAGACAAGCGTTGTCTCAGTACTCCACTTCGACGATTTGATTGAAGCCGTTTCCGCTGTTCCAATCATTATTCAGCACCAACCCTCTGCGATAGAAATCATGGATTCCTACGGCCTGGAATTGGCTTTTTCCAATCCGGCTATTGCACCGCTTTGCTCCGAGTTCGTTCAGGGAAAACCTAAGGCTATCCTGGTGGTGGAGTTCGGTGGAGAGACCGAGGCAGAGATTCGCCCACGCTGGGCTCAAATGAAAGAGGCTCTGGAGAAGGAAACCACAGTGTACGCCTTCTACGATGCTTGGGAAAACACTTCCCAACAGACCATCTGGGACGTGCGAAAGCATGCCCTGGGAATCCTACTGGGAATGCAGGGGGACGCCAAACCTCTCCCCTTCGTTGAAGACGCAGGCATCCCCGTCCAACATTTGAGCCAGTACATTTCCAGAGTCCTCAAAATATGTCAAAGCCACAACCGGCCCGTGGCTCTCTATGCCCATGCCAGTGCTGGGGTGATTCATGTTCGTCCCATCCTTAATCTAAAACAGCCTGAAGACGTACAAATTCTCCAGGCCATTTCTTCTGAAGTTTTTGATCTCGTTCGATCCTACGGGGGATCCTGGAGCGGAGAACATGGTGACGGTTTGGTCCGCAGTTACAAAAACAAAGAGTTTTTTGGGGATCAACTCTACCAAGCGTTCCGAACAACCAAGCAGATTTTTGATCCGTCCGGCCTGATGAACCCCGGGAAAATCATTGACTCTCAGGACATCGCTGAAAATCTGCGAATCCATCCCGGTTATCAGGCTCACACTCCGCCTAGTTATTTTCGTTTCGCCGAAGAGCAAGGCTTCGACAGGGCTGTCGAGATGTGCACAGGGGTTGGCCACTGTCGGAAAACTCTCTCGGGTACTATGTGCCCTTCCTACATGGCAACCCGCGAGGAAGAACACTCGACGCGGGGAAGAGCCAACGCGCTTCGGATGGCTATGAGCGGTAGGTTCGGCAATCACGGACTCACCAGCCACCGCCTCCACAACGTCCTGGACCTGTGTCTGGAGTGCAAGGCCTGCAAATCTGAATGTCCTTCGAAGGTAGACATGGCCCGACTCAAAGCTGAATTTCTGGCCCACTATTACGAAGAACATGGGCTTCCTCTCAGCAAGAGACTCTTTTCCAATGTTCGAGAAACAGCCCGATTGGCCAGCCATCTGCCCAATCTTTCAAATTTCATTCTCAAGAACCGATTCAGCCGCTGGCTTTTGGAAAAGATCGCTGGAATTGACAAAAGAAGGGTCCCACCGCTGGTGGCCAGGCAGACCTTGACCGGCTGGTTTGCTGCCAACAAACCTCCAGCCGGCAGTGAAACAGGTCAGCCTGTGGCGCTGTTTGTGGACACCTTCATCAACTTCTATGAACCTCACATTGGAATTGCCGCCATTCAACTACTGAGAAAGCTCAGGTGCGACATTCGTCTTGTTGACGCCGGATGCTGCGGTCGGCCACTGATTTCAGCTGGACAACTGGCGGTCGCCAAAGATCAAGGTCGGCGACTGCTTGGGAATCTGCAAGAACTGGCGAAACAGTCGATTCCAATTATTGTCCTGGAACCCAGCTGTCTCTCAACCCTGAGGGACGACTACCTCGATTTGATGGACGATCAGGGCTTGTGTCAGCAAGTCTTGCAACACGTTCACAGCTTGGAGGAGTTCCTGACTTCTGACAAGATGCAGACCGGTTTTTCCCAAGAAATTGGGGACGGTCCTGCTCGAATTCTCTTCCATGGTCACTGTCAACAAAAGGCCTTGTTTGGTACCGGCACCTCACTTCAGGCCTTGAGCGCCTTGAAAGGAACACAGCTGGTAGAAATTGATTCAGGATGCTGTGGTATGGCTGGCTCGTTTGGTTACGAAAAGACCCACTACGATATCTCCGAGCAGATCGGCGATCTTCGACTGTTTCCTGCCATACGCGGCGCCTCTTCCGAAACGGAGATCGTGGCCTCCGGCTTTAGTTGCCGATCTCAGATCCAGCATTTTACCGGGAGACGGGCCAGGCATCTGGCTGAAGTCCTGGCCGAACACTCGAGATAGGCTAAGCCCGCATGTCTCACACTGCGGACTGTCACTCGCCGTCGATCAGGCCAAACTGTCCTTCAAAGCTTAACCAAGCCCAGCAACCGGTTGGTCCATATCGATTCTTGAGAGCGCCTATCTCGAAAGGAGTCTTGGCAGGAACACTCAGAGGAGCCTCACCCTGCACACAGTACTGGGCAGCATGATTCAACAGCCCCAGCACCAAATCGGCCTCCTGTTCAATCCCCACCTGTCTCAAGTGGGCGAGTTGGGACGGCACCTTCTGATAATGTCCTGAACCTCACTGTGCTCGAGAGGCCGATCTGGAATCTGCTCAGCCTGATTCTCTTCAATATTTACCGTACTGATCACCGGACAAGCGACCTGTACTGCCAGGGACTTCAGCCCGTGAGCCAGACGACGAGCCGGAAGATCAAGGTTCGTGCGTTCTGCGATAGACGCGGGAACATGCAGGTGATCAACCAGAATGGCACTCAACTTCCGGCTGTTGCCCAAGTCCTGGATATACGCCTTCAACTCAGTGATGGTCCATTCGGGCTGACAGATAATCTGCAAAGACTCCTCCCATGAGTGCACCTGCCGACGGGACGCCTCCAGGGTCTGCAATTCCAGCCCTGTTTGTCCAAACAGAGACGACTGCTTCTCTCCCAAATAGTCTTCTATCTGGTGAACGCTCCACCCCTTTCCCTGCCGGGCAGTCAACAGACTCAGCAAACGATGATAGATCCGAATCTCAGGTTCATCCATGGAACAGAACACAAAAAGCTCGTCTCTCCCATCTTCCACTGTTTGACTGATCCAATTGACAAGCAAATTCACCAGCATTGAGGTCTTTCCGTGTCCAGTTCGGGCACCGATAGTAGTCAATTCTCCAGGATTGAAACGTATTCCCAGGCTGTCCAGTGCACTCCAACCGGAACCCCTCCCGAAGGAAGCAGCACTGCTTTCCTCTTCCAGGCGTTGCACAGAGATAGCGGGCAGCGTCTCACTGACCAGCGCCGGGAGACTGGGTAATGCATCGGATGCAGAAGAGCTGAGGTCCGACCTGTCCGCAGACGAATCTACCCATCCTTGCACAAGGCCCGCCGGCATGGCCTTCAAGAACCCTCCGGCCAGGCGGTGTCCTAACTCTTCAGCCGCTTGAAACAGAGGATCGAGCAGCTCGGAAGTTTTGGAGATCCCGTTCGGTTCTTCTTCACTGCCGATCCTGGGCCGGCGGGAAGAGAATCCGCGAAAGACATCCAGAACACCGGGCCAAAGGCCGTCCTCGCCCGAAACTTCATTTTGAATCAGCGTTTCGGCTTCTCTTTTCCCCATCAGCTTCTGCAGTGTACGAAGCCCCCTATCTCCTCCTCCGCCGGCCAGAACAAACTGATCCAGAGAGACTTTTTTCTTCCTTCCGTCGACACCTGCCATAATCAGAGGGTCCACCACATACACAGGGAAATCGGTTTTCTTGAGACGCTGTAAGATAAGAGCAGTTTTGTCTCTGCTGGTTCCATGAGTCTGAGGGTCGTAGTCCCAGCAAACGGTGAGACTCCCTTCCTGATACAGAAAATTCTGAAAAGCTTGAATTTGTCCCGCATTCAAATCGCCCCCGGCAGCCACCGGAAAAGGCGATACCAGACCCAATGACCGGGCTAGAAGAGCCTTAAAGGGACCTTCTACCAGCAGTAAATCCCGCTGGTGTAGGAGAGATGCTTCCTCCAGATCAAATGGCGTCGCCTTTCCGCCAAGTGGATCATCGCTCTCAAAAAGGGTACATCCATCAGTATCTCCCAGTGGGATGGAAGTTTGATTGGGTTGCCAGCCCCAGACATTGACAATCCGACCCTGAAGATCCTTCCAGGGGCCTACTATGCAGCCTGCCCACTTGGAGTCAAACAACCCCCAGCTGCGCACTTCTTCCAAATCACGGCCTGTCTTTTTCAGATAGTGCCAAACGTCTTCCGGCGCAATGTAGAATCCAACTCCTAATTCCTGTAGTTTTTTCTGGGGGAAACCCCGCCGCCTGATGAGGTAATCGCGCATAGTCCGACCCGCCGTAGACCGGAGGACGGATCGTACATAAGTTATGAACACTCCCAGAAAGCTGGACCGAAATTCCAGCTTGGAGTGTTTGAGGAAGTCCTCCTGGGTCCAGAGCTCTTGCCAGGGCTCCAAAACAGAGAAATCCAAGCCTGCTTGAAGAGCCAGTGCCTGAGCTGCTTCCACCCAAGACAGGCCTCGACTTTTTTCCAGGTACTGAATTGGGCCGCCCCCACCGCAGCCAAGAAAACAATTCCATTCCAACCTTCCGGGGTCAATCGAAAATGCGCCTTCCTGATCCTTTCGATGGACAGGGCAGCAGGCCTGCCAGAAACGGCCATCACGTTGAAGCCGAAGATCGCCGTACACAGACTCCAGCGTGAGGTGTGGAAGAATCTCCTGATCGAAGACCTCCCACGGTTTGAGTACGACATCAGTTCTATTTCTCTCAACGGCCTGGAAGCTCACCGCTGCCACTAGACACACCCTTCCTACTTCACCGCATTCTAGAATCCTCCCCCGACACGACAGACATCTCAATTGCAGAAACAGCAGGCAGCCCTTAACATGTCGGCAGTGTTAATGTGGAGCAGCCTGACTCATCTTGACGAAAGGAATTTATGATGTCCGATGTGGAGAAACACTCACCCAACCAGTCCGGCACGGAGAATCGATCCGATCGGGCAGCGGCCTTCCTTTCTACCGGCGCCCATCCGGAAGAAAAGCACTTTCTGGAAGGCCCCAGGGAACGCCGTTTTGAACTGGCTCGGGCAGTTCGAATCTTTTTGGAATTCATGCGCGGATTTCGGGCTCTGCACTTCTCGGGTCCCTGCGTCACCGTGTTCGGATCGGCCCGCTTTCCCGAAAGCCACCGCTATTACGAATTAGCCCGCCAGACCGGCTACGAACTGGCCCGCGCCGGCTTTACCGTCATGACGGGTGGCGGTCCCGGAATCATGGAAGCTGCCAATCGCGGAGCCAAGGATGCAGATGGGCTCACAATAGGCTGTAACATTGAACTTCCGCAGGAGCAGCACCCTAACCCTTACCTGGATATCTGGGTGGACTTCCGCTATTTCTTTGTCCGCAAGGTGATGTTGGTCAAGTATTCATACGCCTTCGTTGTCTTGCCCGGTGGATTTGGAACCTTGGATGAAATCTTTGAAACTTTGACCTTGGTCCAAACAGGAAAGATCTTGAATTTTCCGGTAGTGATCATGGGTACCGATTACTGGCAACCGGTTGTAGAATTCATCCGGGGCAAAATGGTGTCAGAAGGAACCATCGACGCCGACGACGCTCAGTTGTTCACCTTTACCGACTCACCAGAGATAGCTGCTTCTATTATCCGTGACAGCGTTACTGCTCGGTTTG
>JAUXKG010000091.1 GCA_030624355.1 Acidobacteriota bacterium | reverse complement strand
CAAGCCAGCTGCGGGCGTCTCCTTACCCGCCACACGGCAACCGGAATGCCCTCAAGCAACTCATCTATCTCGGTTTGCGACTTTGACACCCGGGCTGCCAGAGTTCCTGCTGGAAACTTCCGCCCCCTGGCACGAAACCCATTAGGTGCCCAATAAACGCGGGAGTCTGCCTTGAGCAAACGATTGGTCAAACGGGCGAAGGCATTGTTCGAATGTGAGAAGAGCCAATAGTCCCCCTCTCCTTCCAGACGACCGGAAGAAGCTGCTACGTTCTGCACCCTCTTGAGGTGCGCATCGAATGGTTCGTCGATCTGATAGACTTCGACCCCCATCTCAATGCCCAGGGTCTGGGCGGTAATGTCATAGGGCTTCCTCAGGCGTCCGTTGCCCTGTTCCCGTATCGTGGGATAGTTCTGAATCTCCAGCATTGTTTTGGCGAATGAACTGTACGGCTGCTGCATTAAAACCACCCAGCTTCCGGCAGCGAATTCCCGGCGGCCTTCTTCCCCGAAAGGTGGGGAAACCCAGGTGGAGGAATCCGTGGTGAAGGACTCGGAAGCAACATGAATTTCAACCGATCCGAACTCCAGTACACCTAGGAGGTCAGACACGCTCTGGAGGTCTGGTTGTCCCGAAGGAACCACAAAGGCATAGGGCCGAGACCGCTCAATGGCATTGCGGCCCACTTGATAAAAGTTTCGCAGCCACGACTTTCGATAGCGAGCCGCGTGGAGCAGAGCGGCCCTCAAACCGATCTTTTCATAGTCGATGATGTCACGCTGGCGCCAGGACCCGCCTTTCCAGGGGACAGGATAGTTCCAGCTCGGAGTGTGCACATCGTAGTTTTTCCCGGACGTAAGCTCTCCCGGCTGAATCTTTACAGGGGTGGCCAACTCTGTCTGAGCCGCCTCGAGAAGGATTCTAACCCCGCCATGGTAGTGTTGATAGGCACGTGACGGGGCATACGCATCGTAAATCGCATTGGTTACAACTCCCTGTTTGCCGGCCGTCAGCAGAGCAGAAAAAAGAGTTCCTCCCAGATTCACGATCCCCGCCTGCAAAATTGGATCAACATTAGGGTCAATGGGATCCATATAGGGTGGGACAAACATTCGAGCACCGTAGCGACCCATCTGATGGACATCGGCTACGATCTGAGGATGCCAGACATTGTGGACCTTCTGAACCACCAGCCGAGTTTCTTTCTGAGTGAACATGAACCAGTCCCGATTGTTGTCATGACCCGTGTAGGGGTGGTAAAGCCATGGGGGTGCCTTACCTTCCGCCGGTGTCCCCAGTGTCTGCCGATACCAGCGATTCACGATATCGACCCCGTCAGGATTGACTGACGGGACCAGTAAGAGAATGACATTCCGGAGCATCTCAGCCGTCTGCTGATCTTCAGATACAGCCAGATCGTAGGCAAGCTCCATCGACATTTGTGTGGAAGCCACTTCAGTCGAGTGGATGGAACAGGTGACTAGCACAATCGTTTTGCCTTCTTCCAGAAGTCGCTCAGGAACACCTTCGATCCGCCTCGGATCAGCCAGGCTTTCCTGAATTTGTCGGTAGCGTTCCAGTTGGAGAAGATTTTCCGTCGAGGAAATCGTTACCAGCAGAAAGGCCCTGTTTTGGGTGGTTCGACCCAGCTCTTCGACGACGACTCGTTCACTGTGCTGTCCCAGTTGATCGAAGTAACCGGTGACCTGTTGCCAGTCGACTAATTCTCGGTCAGCTCCCACCGGAAATCCCAGAAACTGCTCTGGCGATTCCTGAGCCGTGAGAACAGAAATTGGACCCGCCAGCATCATTCCCCATAGAACTAGTTTTCTCATCACTTTGCCTTCGGTTCCTCAACTAGCCGATAGAGAATGCCGCTGCTGATCAATGTCATCACGGCTGCCAGTATGGTGACTGCCCCATATCCGACTGTCGAGTATAGAATTCCGCCCACAAAGACCGCCACAGAAATCCCCAATTGTGAACAGGAGTTTCTCAAGGCCAGAAAAGCTCCGCGCTGATCCGTTCGAACGAGTTCTGTCTGAAGCGTCTGCAATGCTGTCTGTCGAAATCCAATACAAAGGCTGATCAGGAAGAATGCTGCTACCAGTGGGATTCCCCACGACAATTGGTCCAACATCAACAGAGGAATAGCCAGCAGAGTGTTGGCAATAAGGAAAATCTTCCGTTTGGTAAATCGGTCACTGAGCCATCCCGCTAGGGGACTCGCTATGACCGCACCGATCCCCACGGTCACAAACAACCACGAGATTTCGAGCGGTCGAAGCCCAAAGGTGTGATCCAGGTAACCGGACACAAAGGTGATCACCGCCAGGGTGGCTCCGGAGACACCAAAGGACCCGACCACAGCAGCAGCTAGTTCACGCCGTGAGAGGAGCTGAGGGTAGATACGAAGGAAATCCTTCAGGTTAACAGACGAGCTGGAGTGGCTTCCTCTGGGGAAGAACAACAGGGAACAGCAAAAGAGCAGGAATGCTGTCAGCGCAGAAAGAAGAAAGGAGTTTCTCCAGGACCACGTCTGTGCAATCCAGGCCCCCATCGGGACTCCCAGAATCAAGGCTGCGAAATAAGAGCTCAATACCACTCCCATTACCCTTCCCCTCCGCTCGTAAGGAAAGAAGTCTCCTATGAAGCTGACTGAACAGGTGGACAGGAGCCCGGCCGCCAAACCGGTCAGAGCTCGGAGCCAGAAGAGCTGGAAGAAGGTCTCCGCCAGGTAGGTCAACAGAGCCGTCAAGAAAAAGATCAGCAGTCCGAGACGAATGAAGACGATCCTTCCGAAGCGGTCTGACAAGGGTCCCAGTAACAGATTAAAGAGGGCAGCTGAGAGGGCGTAAATACTGAAGACCCAGCTCAGTTTTCCGATGGATGCTCCCAATTCCCTTCCCAGCGTGGGCAGCAAAGGAATCAGCATTTGATTGTCGGCGGTAGCCAGGAAAAGGACACCAAAAAGTGTTGCGACAATCAGGGCGCTTTCTCGAACAGAGACCATCTTGACTCAGGCTTTCAAAATTGGAGTGCTGCAACCAACCGACACCAACCCACTGGTCTGAGCCGATCGGGTGACAGTTCCTGCTCGCCAATGGATTCAAATCAACAATCCCATTCACGGTAAGGCTTTTGTGTGCTCCCACCAACGAGGCCAGCCTCTAAGTTAGACCTGGAGACATATGAAGTCCACCCCAGTGGATAGAACGAAGCGCCTGATATCGGGGTAGCTTGGCCTCCGGCGCCCACCCTTCAGGGGCTTCTCAATGCACTGCCCCCCTAACCTGCCTTGGCCAGGAACACCAACAGGTGATTTCGATCTTCTGGTTCTAGATCCAGGAACTCCAGACCCACCGACCAGTCTGACCCTCCGTCTGCCAGTCGGCCACACCAGGCAACCGATGCTGAGACCTGTAGCTCTTGTGAGGGGGACAGGGTGAGGCTAATCTCCAACTTGTCGCCTGATTTGAGGGGACACTCTGATTTGAACTTCAGCCCGCCCGCACTGATATCCAGAGTTCTGGCGTTTTGAATGTATTGCCCGATGAGTTCCTTCTGCTGGGCCATGACTATTGTGAATGTGAAGAGAATCTGTTTTTGAAACCTCTCCTCTTGTCTGGGTTGAGCCACACTGACCCGGGGTGGACGGGAGATGACGAACTCATGGCAGGTGGAGCGGGTCACCTTGAGGATTTGAGAGTCAAAGGTATAGGCGGCTTCCTTATCCCAGTATCTGACAGAAACTGACCTCCCCACCTGGGGAACTGAATCCGGCGTGATATAGGAAAGGTCCAGCCGTATGTCGTGGGAAGAAATCTTTGTGACAATCGCAGCAAAAGCTTCCTTCGATGGCAGTAGAGAGATCG
This sequence comes from Acidobacteriota bacterium, assembly GCA_030624355.1. Classification (GTDB taxonomy): domain Bacteria; phylum Acidobacteriota; class UBA6911; order RPQK01; family JADFOI01; genus JAUXKG01. The sequence goes on along the minus strand of JAUXKG010000091.1, from coordinate 4,104 downwards.
ACAGGGCCTGGCCCACCACAACGCTAAGACCAGGATCAGAGACAGGAGTTGTGGCCAACCTAAAACCCTTAAGCGTATTTTCCGGTGAGATTCGTTCACTCATAATACATCTCCCTGGCCTTGACTAACGTGCGCGACCTATTTTGACTGCCAGAGCCCTTTCTATGAAGTGATGGACGTCACCTATTTAAAAATTCACGTCTAGCCTGCCTTTCCGGGTGTGTAGGGGATCTTTATCTGCGATCAAAGTCCTATTCGCATACGACTAAGGTCCAATGTACAGAACAGAGCATGAGGTTTTTAATGTCGACTGGGGTACGACAATGCTTTCTTGCATCATTTACTGGGTTGACTAGTTGCGCAATACACGCCCAGCAGCACATAGTACTAAGTAAGGTGGTTTGTCCAGGGTAGTGATAGAGGGGCTGAGGGCAGTCAACTGGCTCAAACAGCCAGCTTTACCTGGAATTCTGGCTTGATTACTTTGTGTTCGGTTGCCCTAGCTCGGCATAGGAAGGGCGAAGGTAATTGGCTGCCAGCTCGTGTGCCTTCAGGATTTCCCCCTTCACAAAATAGTGATGACCCAGCAGGCACAGTGGCTCAACCAACCTATTGTCTGTTTCCAGAACCTGGGCTTCAGGACAGGCGGCGAGAATCAAATCTTTATAGGGTGCGACTCCGTCGCCCGCGAACAAACAGTGTGAAGCTGGAACCGAGGCCAGCCATTGAGCTGGGGGCAGCACCTGTTCAGGAGATTCAACGTGCACCTCTGACCCCTCAATTCGGTAGACAGCCCCGTAAATCAGCTTGCGACCAGCCTCCATTATAGGTGCAATATAGCGGCTGAGATGGGAGAACCGGTAGGCTAGAGCGGCCAGCGTGGAAATCCCTACAACTGGCTTGTCCAGCGGCTGACTGAAAGCCTTGACAGTGGCCAATCCAATTCGAATACCGGTAAAAGAGCCCGGACCCACCGATGCCACCAGGCAATCGAGGTCACTCATCTCCAGATTGTGGTGGGTCAGTAGAGAATCCACGGCTGATATGACTTTTTCGGAGTAACAACGGGGTGGCTGAAGCATCCTCACGTCCAGCAATTCAGCTCCCCGGCTCAGAGCGACTCCCCCACTGTTGGTTGCCGTATCAATGGCCAGTATGTGCATAAGATCGATACTTGCAGCCAGTCGCCGGCCGGCTCCGAAAGCCCGAGCTCTTTATTTCATACCACCTTGTTAAAGTAAAGCCGCATGAAAAACACCACTCCGATGATGCGACAGTATCACGATATGAAGCGCCAGAACCCCGACACATTGTTGTTTTTTCGCCTCGGTGATTTCTATGAAATGTTTTATGATGACGCGGTTTTGGCTAGCCGGGAACTGGGTATCACTCTCACCTCTCGCAACACGGATTCCGGTGGCAGCCCCATTCCGATGTGCGGCGTTCCCCATCATTCCGTTCAGACCTATCTGGGCCGACTCATCAACAGAGGCCATCGGGTAGCGTTATGCGAACAGGTGGAAAATGCACAGCCGGGAAAGGGGATCGTGCGTCGTGAGGTGACAAGGATTGTCACCCCCGGAACCGTTATCGAGGAAGGAGCTCTGGATTCCAAGAAAAACAACTTTATCTCTAGCCTTTTGGCGCGGCACGATTGCGTCGGAGTCTCCTTTCTTGATTTATCGACGGGAGAGTTCTGTCTGACCGAATTTTCGGGAGAACAGGCTTGGGATCAGGCTCGAGAGGAACTGATGCGTTTTCATCCGCGTGAGCTCATCATGGCTGAATCGTCTCAGTCATCTCTTTCTGAACAACTTCCCCACGGTCTCAAATTGAATACAGTCCAGACACCCCAGCCAGACTGGACATTCGATAGGGACTATTCTCACCGTGTTCTGCTCGAGCACTTTGGTGTGGCTACTCTGGAGGGATTCGGTTTGAATGGTCAGCAAGCTGCCATCGCTGCTGCTGGCGGCCTGTTGGCATACATTCGAAGTACCCAGAAGTCTCCCTTGAATCATATCACCCAGCTCATGGTTCTGGAGCCTACGAACTATCTTCAACTGGATGTATCGACTCTCAGAAATCTCGAAATCGTGGCCGGGTTGGACGGGAACAAGCGAGGGACGCTGCTGGCAACACTCGACTGCACCCGAACCGGCATGGGGGGACGCTTGTTGCGCAGCTGGATGATACGACCCAGTCTGAATCTGCAACAGATTGAGGAACGACTCGATGCCGTGCAGGAACTGCATAAGTCAGCTGTGAGAATGGGACAACTGGGTGAGGGGTTGAGTCCAATTCAGGATCTCGAGCGTCTGCTTGGCCGAGTTACCCTGGAAACTGCCAATGCCCGAGACCTGGTTGCCCTGCGAGAATCTTTGAAGCAACTACCCAAGGTCAATCGCCAGCTTGAGGACTACGCCAGCAAACTGCTTCGCCCTCATCTGGACCTCCTGGAGGATATCATCGAGTCGTTGCAGGACGCCATTGCCGACGATCCACCGGTGGGGCTAAATGATGGAGGAATAATTCGGATGGGATTTTCTTCCGAGCTGGACGAGCTGCGTGAAATCGTTCATTCTGGAAAAACGTTCATCGCTCGTCTGGAATCTCAAGAACGAGAGAAGACAGGGATCTCTTCCCTGAAGGTCAAGTACAACAAAGTCTTCGGCTACTTCATCGAAATCACCAACTCTCATCTGAAATCGGTTCCCGATCACTATCAGCGAAAGCAAACCCTGGTGGGATCCGAACGCTTCATCACGCCTGAACTCAAAGACTACGAGGAAAAGGTCCTCACAGCCGAGGATCGAATCTTCGAACTCGAGAAAGAGTTGTTCGTGAAGGTGCGACGAGAAGTAGGCGAGGAGGCTTCCCGCATCCAGCAGGTGGCTCACATCATCGCCCGGCTGGATGTTTTGTTGTCACTGGCTGAAGTCGCCCAAAATTATCGGTATGTTCGGCCTGGTCTGGATGACAGTAGACAGTTGGATATTCGAGGCGGCCGCCATCCAGTTGTGGAACTGCAGAGCAACGATCCCTTCGTTGCCAACGACCTGCACTGCAATGCCAGCAGTGACCAGCTGCTGATTCTGACCGGTCCCAATATGGGAGGCAAATCCACCTATTTGAGACAAAATGCGCTTATTGTGATTCTGGCACAAATGGGTTCGTTTGTGCCGGCCGATGCGGCCCACATCGGTTTGGTTGACCGAATCTTTACGCGAGTGGGTGCCAGCGACAACTTGGCTCAGGGCCGTTCAACCTTCATGGTTGAAATGATTGAAACAGCCAATATTCTCAACACAGCCACGACTCGGAGCTTTGTTCTTTTGGATGAAGTCGGGCGGGGTACTGCAACCTTTGATGGGTTGTCTATCGCCTGGTCGATCGCGGAGTATCTGATCAAGGAACCTTCTCACAAGGCCCGAACGCTCTTCGCCACTCACTACCAGGAGCTCACAAAACTGGAAGCTCTGTATGAAGGAGTAAAAAATTACCGTGTCAATTTGCGGGAATCGGGTGGCAAAATCATTTTCCTGCACCGGGTATCTGAAGGAGCCGCTAGTAGAAGCTACGGCATCGAGGTGGCCCGATTGGCCGGGTTGCCTGCCCCTGTGGTTCAACGGGCCCGTCAGATTCTCTCCCGCCTCGAGCGCAAGGAACTCAACCTTTTTGGTCGCAGTCAGGCCGTTTCACAAGAGGTCATCGACGAACTGCAGAAGACCCTGTTTTAAAATCATCACCAGCCGGGGGCGACTGACGCAGGGGTGTTCAACCTGTACAATTCGTTCATCGCTATGAATCCCCATCCTTTCTTTGCCCTCTCCCAGTCTCCAGCTCTGAGATATGGCTTTCTCCTTCTTCTCGCGCTTCCCTTTTTCTGCTCTCTGACCGTCTCCTCTGTATGGGATGCCAACGAGGCGTTCTATGTCCAGACGCCCCGGGAAATGGTGGAGCGAGGTGACTGGCTAATTCCGTACTTTAATGACCAGCCGAGGCTCAACAAACCTCCGCTGGCTTATTGGCTGATCGCCGTTTTCTACAAATGCTTTTCGGTCTCCATTATTTGGGAGCGGGCAGTCATGGCAGCACTCTCCT
>JAUXKG010000124.1 GCA_030624355.1 Acidobacteriota bacterium | reverse complement strand
TCTCTTTTACATCAGAGAGACAGGACACTAGTGTCTCGCCGCTCAAATGAGTGTATGCTCGAAGCGGGTCAGACAAAGAGCCTTCATCCGTACGAGAAGGTCTCCGGATGATTACGGCACTGCAGCAGGGAATCTTTGAATAGTTCGGGCTAGGGAGGAGAAGTCTCTATGGGAGTCAAGCCAGATCACTGGATTGCCCGGATGGCCAGAGAACATCAGATGATCGATCCTTTTCAGGAATCATTGATGCGAGAGGGAAAGATTTCCTTTGGTCTGTCTTCTTACGGATATGACCTTCGGGTCGGACAGTCTTACAAAGTCTTTCGAGGAAGGCCGGTGGACTGTGTGGATCCGAAGGACGTCCCTGCTGAGCTGTTCGATGACTTTCAAGGGGAGCATTGTGTGATTGAGCCGGGTACATTCGTGCTGGCGCAGTCAGTCGAATACTTTAAGATTCCGAGGGACATTTTAACGATTTGCGTGGGAAAGTCGACCTATGCGAGATGCGGAATTCTGGTCAACGTGACTCCCTTCGAACCTGAATGGGAGGGACATGTCACCATGTCGATCTCCAACACCGGGTCGGCGCCTGTTAAGGTTCATTCAGGAGAGGGGATCGCCCAAGTGATCTTTTTTGAAGCGAGTGAAGTTTGCCAGACATCTTATGCCGACAGGAAGGGTAAGTACCAGGCACAGAAGGGAATTGTGTTGTCCAAGGTCGACGATGGAACTGAAACGGATACAGGTCGTTAGTATCGAATATGAGTGAAGACTGGAGATGAAGGAACGGTACGATTTTGAAGAGATAGAGACGAAGTGGCAGAAGCGTTGGGATGAGACCAGCCAATTTGTAGTCAAAGAAGAGCCGGGCAAACCCAAATACTATGTTTTGGAGATGCTCCCCTATCCCTCAGGAGCTCTACATATCGGCCATGTTCGTAATTATTCTCTGGGAGACGCTGTGGCTCGCTTCAAGCGGATGCAGGGCTTCAATGTGCTCCATCCGATCGGGTGGGATGCTTTTGGGTTGCCGGCTGAGAACGCTGCAATCAAGCGCAACACGCATCCTGAAACCTGGACCCTGAGCAATATTGCAACCATGAAGGAGCAGTGTTTGCGAATGGGCTGGAGTTACGATTGGACCCGCGAAATTGCCTCCTGCACCCCTGAGTACTATCGATGGAATCAGTGGTTTTTTCTTCAAATGTATGAGCGCGATTTGGCCTATCGAAGGAAGGGAACTGTGAACTGGTGCGAGAAGTGCCAGACGGTTCTGGCCAATGAGCAGGTGGTGAATGGGCGCTGCTGGCGTGATGATAGTTCGGTGGTGGTGAAGGATTTGGAACAGTGGTACTTTCGCATCACGAACTACAGCGATGAATTGCTGGTTGATCTTGATCTGTTAGAGGGGTGGCCGGAAAAGGTGAAGACCATGCAGCGCAACTGGATCGGTAGATCAGTCGGCGCTCGGGTGCGGTTTCCCGTGGTTGGAGATCAGAACTGCAGTATCGACATCTTCACAACTCGCCTGGACACTATTTTTGGTGCCACCTTTCTGGTTCTGGCTCCTGAACATGAGTTGGTGAGCAGCTGGCTGGATGATCCGAAGATGGATGTCAGGTTTTATAACTTTGTCACAAAGATACGGCGACAGGGGAAGGTGACCCGGGAAGCGGAAGAGACCGAGAAGGACTGAGTTTTTACGGGACACTACGCCACCAATCCGTTCAGCGGGGAAAGGATTCCCATTTGGGTGGCCAACTTTGTTTTGATGGAATACGGAACCGGCGCCATTATGGCGGTTCCCGCCCATGATGAAAGGGATTTTGAATTTGCCGGAAAATACGACCTGCCCATTCGAGTGGTCATCCAGCCGATTGAAGGTCCACCCAGTTCCGAACAGCAGGAAGCCTTCTTGGAATATGGACAGGTAATCGCCAGCGGAGAGTTCTCTGGACTTTCTTCACAGGAGGCCCAGCAGAAGATGGCCGAACACGCTCAGACTTCCAATTTCGGTGAGAAGAGTGTCAGCTACCGTTTAAAGGACTGGGGGATCAGCAGGCAGCGCTACTGGGGAACGCCAATTCCCATGCTCCCTTGTAAAGCCTGTGGTGTGGTGCCGGTCCCTGAGAAGGATTTGCCGGTGATGCTTCCCCGATTGGATCGTATCGAGTTGGGGCAATCCCCGCTGGCTACCATTCCGGAGTTTTTGAACTCCACGTGTCCCAAGTGTGGGGGAGAGGCATAGAGAGAAACCGACACCATGGACACCTTTGTGGATAGTTCCTGGTATTTCTATCGCTATACTGACGCCCAGCTTGATACCGCCCCGGTTCGGAGTGAAGCAGTCGAATACTGGCTTCCGGTAGATATCTACATTGGGGGGGTAGAGCACGCCATCCTGCATCTGGTCTATATGCGATTTTTTACCAAGGTCATGAGGGACCTGGGATTAGTTTCTTTTCCGGAAGGAGTCAGTGGCCTGTTTACCCAGGGGATGGTGTTGAAGGATGGCGCTGCTATGAGTAAGTCATTGGGCAATACGGTGGCGCCAGATGAGGTGGCTCGGAAATATGGGGTGGATGCCCTGCGTCTGTTTATCCAGTTTGCCGCTCCTCCCGATCGCGATCTCAGCTGGAACGATCAGGGACTGGAGGGATGCTTTCGCTTCTTGAACCGCATTTGGCGACTGCTTTATCGGTTTCGCCAGGAACTGGGACAGGAAGATGTCGGTCATGCTGGTGATCGGGGAGAACCTTCTGAATCTGCCAGAGCTGTTCGGCGAAAGCTCCATCAAACGATTCGCAAGGTGACTCATGATTTGGAGAGGATTCATCAAAACACGGCTGTTGCCGCCATTATGGAGCTGCTCAACTCAGTGTACGATTACGTTGAACGGGAAGAACCCGACCCGTTGTTGCTCAGAGAGGTATTCGAAAACTTGACCCTGCTGCTGTCTCCCTTCGCACCCCATTTTGCCGAGGAGATGTGGGAGATTCTAGGTCATAAGGATTCGCTGACCGTAACGCCCTGGCCAGACTTTGATATGGAATTGGCACGAGAAGAGGAGATAGAAATCGTAGTGCAGATCAATGGAAAGGTTCGATCCAGGTTCCTGGCGTCCTCCCAGATCTCGGAAGAAGACATGAAGGGCCGAGCGTTGGAGGATGAGAAAGCAAGAGAATACATGGAAGGGAAGACAGTTTTTAAAGTGGTGGTTGTGCCGCGGAAGCTGGTGAATATCGTGGTCGGAAGGAATTGAGACACACAGATTCACCGAAGTTCGACTGTCGGATATTACGGGTCAAGACCATGAAGTCAATCGCAGAAACAGCCTCTTGTCCTGTCAGGCAATCCGATTCGGTGATTCTAAGCGAAGCTCCCGGCCGGCGGATGGAGAAAAGATGTCCCTTAGCCCGGATTATGCATAGGTTCTCGTCACGAAGCGCCGAAAGCGCCGGCCTGACAAGGCGAGCGAGCGAGGCCCCCGCAAGCGTACTGTACGGTACGCTGAGTAGGCCGGGGGCACCCGCTTGCGGGTCGCGCAACACAGGCAGGACGAGTGATTTCGGCGATGCAGTAGAGACTTTATGCATAATACGGGCCAGACAACCGAACCTGCTCGCTTACAGCCTTGTGTTCCTCTTTGTCCTGACAGTTTTTCCGACATGTGGCTATCGGGTGGCCTCTCAGAACCGTCTCAGTCCCTCGATTAAATCGCTTGTAGTCCTGCCCTTTGAGAATCAGACGACTGCTTTTGAAGTTGAACAGATTATCACCCAAGCTCTGATCAGAGCCTTTGTAGAACGTTCAAGCTACCGTGTCGTAAATGATCCTGCCAAAGCGGACGCCGTGCTCAAAGGCGTCATTTCCAGGATGAGTGCCAATCCAGTTCTTTTTGCAGGAGATACCTTCGGTTCGACTTTTCTGGTCACCCTGATTGCAAGCGTCGAGCTGAGGGAACGGGGAACAGGCAAGATACTGTTCCAGAACGATCGATATATTTTTCGGGAGCAGTACGTCATTAATGTGGATATCAAAAACTTCTTCTCCGAACTCAATCCTGCTTTGAGGCGAATTGCCAGCGACTTTGCTTCAAGTGTTGCCACTACTGTCATTGAAGAGTTCTGAGAATGAATTTTTCTGATTTTCGAAAATCCATTGAATCCCCCGAGCCCGCCTACCTTCTCGTTACTGACCAGGACTATCTAAAACGGAAGGTTTACGAATACTGTCAGAATCAAGTTGAGGAAGAGGTGCGAGTTTTTAATTGGACGGTACTGGATCTTGAAAAGGATTCGGCCGCCGAGCTGATCAATGTTGCGAAGACGCTGCCCTGGATGGGTCCGCTCCGCTGGATTTATGTGAGAAATGCCGATAGTGCAAAGGACCAGTTGGGTGAGTATTTATCCAATCCGTCCCCTAGTACAGTTCTAATTCTGGAACTCAAACGGAGACCACCCAAGTGGTCAAAATTGCCAACCATTGAACTGTCTTCACGGACCGACCCGGTACGTTGGCTTATGAGTAAAGCCAAGAAAGAAGGCTTTCAAATGGATAGGCCGGCAGCGGAAACCTTGGTGGAGTTGGTAGGGGAGAACTACCAGCAGTTCGAGGCGGAGCTTGAGAAACAGTTTTTGTGGAATTGGGAGACTAGACAAATCAGTGTCGATTCGGTTCTGCGAATGACACTCCATGTCCGTGAGCACGATGTGTTCAACCTGATCAATGCAATAGCCCGCAGGGACGCCGCTAACGCATTGAGGGTGTTGCAACGGCTCTTGACTTCAGGAATGACTGTACCCCAGATCGGCTCCATGCTCTATTGGAGTTTTCGTCGAGTCCTGGTGGCAAGCGAAATGCTCGATCAGGGGCGGTCGTTTCAGTCGGTGCTAAGTGAGTTGAAGCTTTGGAGCTACAAGGGAAAGGAAAAAGAGATTCGCGAATGTCCCTACGAAGTACTGGTACAGATATTGAATCGACTTCGGGAGACAGATCGATTGGCCAAGACAACCGGTGCCGAAGCCGGGGATTACCTGGTTCGAGTGGTCGTTGACACCTGCAGTCTCAAATCCATATAATGTGGTCGGAATAGGAGGTTTTTGATTCATGCCCAACATCAAATCAGCCAAGAAGCGGATGCGGCAGAATGAAGAGCAGAGAAAGAGAAATCGGCACTACCGCAGTCGGATGAGGACACAGATTAAGAAATTCCATCAATTGCTGGATGGTAAAGATATTGAGAGTGCCAGTAGCCTCCTCAAAGAAGTTTATTCAGTGATTGATAGAACAGCTCAAAAAGGTGTGATTCACGCCAATGCTGCCGCCCGCTACAAGTCACGGCTTACAAAGCACTTGAATGAATCCTCCTAATGTCATCGGTTGAATGTTGCCGGCCGACTGTTGCAGCCCTCATGACACTGTCTTCTTTCCCATATAAGGAGCCTTCAAGCCAAACCTATTGAGAGAAATCGTTTTACCTCATCGTGGCGCAGAGATCCTGTTCGACGTCCAGGATGAGAACATCCGTCTCCTCGAATCGCTTTTCAACATCCGCATCAACGCCCGAGGATCGCAGCTTTTTATTGAAGGAGAGGAAAAGCAGGTTGCTGCACTGGAGGCAATTCTTGAAGATTTTTCAAAATTGGTTACTCAGGGCACTCATTTTTCCAACGGAGATCTGCAAGAAGCTTTTGAGCACATTGCCCAGGAGGGCACTCTCAGCTTGCAGGATTTCTTTCCCAAGAAACCCATTGTAGAAAAGCCCTTCAGAGAGGTAGTTCCCAGGAGTCCCAACCAGATTCGGTACGTTCGGGCCATTGAACGCTCCGATTTGGTCTTTGCGATCGGTCCTGCTGGAACCGGGAAGACCTACTTGGCGGTGGCTATGGCAGTGGCGTTCTTGACGCGTAAACAGGTGCACAGAATTGTGCTGGCACGGCCGGCTGTTGAGGCTGGAGAACGGCTGGGCTTTCTTCCCGGAGACATGCAGGAGAAGATCAATCCGTACTTGCGCCCGCTTTACGACGCCCTGTTTCACATCCTGGGCAATGAGAAGGTTCAAAAACTGGTGACTAGAGGTGTGATAGAAGTTGCACCGCTGGCTTTCATGCGGGGGCGAACCTTGAATGATGCTTTTATCATTCTGGACGAAGCCCAGAACTGCAGTTCTGAGCAGATGAAGATGTTTTTGACTCGCATTGGATTGAATTCCAAGGCTGTGGTCACTGGGGATATCACCCAGATAGATCTTCCTTCCGGTCAGAAATCAGGACTTGTAGAAGCCAAAGGAATTCTTTCTCATAAGGGGGAGATTTCATTTTGCAACTTTAATGAAAGGGATTCGGTACGTCATCGGATCGTCAAATTAGTGATTCAGGCTTACGGCAAGGCTCAGAAATGAGCCGAACTCGTAGCCTAGCCCGGATTGCCAGACTATTCTTCTCTTCCAGAGAAGGCATGATCGAAAAGGACACGGCTAGCGGCTTGGGAGGGAAGACCCTGTAGGTGATGGATCATGTTGTGGTACTTTGTGGGGGGAGATCCGCCGAACACGACATTTCGCTTCTGTCGGCATCTTCCATCCTAAATCATTTGGATAGATCCAAACATCGGATTTCAGTTTTGGGCGTTCAAAAGGATGGTTCGATCTATTCCGCCGGCCAGATTGCAGACAAGCTTGAACTGCAAAAGCCCGACGGTGTTCATTTTCTCTCTGGTCAAAACTGGTTTGGTTTGCTGACCGATTTGACTCCACCGGCAGACATTGTTTTTCCCGTGCTCCATGGCCCGTTTGGAGAGGATGGAACAGTTCAGGGGGCATTGGAGATACTCGACACTGCCTATGTGGGATCGGGTGTGATGGGCTCGGCCCTGGCGATGAACAAGATTTGTAGCAAGGAAATCTTACAGTGGTCGGATTTGCCGACCCTCCCCTGGATTTCGTTTTCCCAGCCCCGATGGCGGGATAATTCTGACACTATTCTGAAACGGATTGAGGGTCAGCTGGATTATCCCATCTTCGTCAAGCCCGCCAATCTTGGTTCATCGATAGGCATCAACAAGAGTAAACAAAGAAGGGATCTGGCTTCACACATCGAAGTCGCCCTTCAATACGACGATTACGTTTTGTGTGAACAGGGCATTGAAGCTCGGGAAATCGAGCTTTCGGTGTTGGGAAATGATCAC
>JAUXKG010000356.1 GCA_030624355.1 Acidobacteriota bacterium | reverse complement strand
GAGGACAATCGCACTGCCGGATCAACCAGAACCTGATTCAGGCGAAACGTTTGCAGGGAAAACCTACTCAAAGTGGTGTCGACAATATCTGACGCCTGTGCCACCTCTGAACGAACGGTGGCGGTTGTTTGAGCGATGCTCCGGTCCATCTTTTGGGTGGCTTCAGTGAGTGTTTCCAGTTTTCGTTTGGTAACGTCCTCCAGAGTCGGAAGATTCTCCAGAGCCGTTTCCACCACGTCCAATACCCGGTGAGAAAGCTTCAAGCCGCGGTCGGCTGTATCTGACAATGTCTGCAACTGTTGGTTTAGCGATTCCAAACGCTGCCGGGTTAACAAGAGGGTGACAATCAGCATGACAGCCTGGATGAGAACAAACCCCGCCATTACCAAAACCAGAGTGATCACCATCGGACTTGCTTGAGAAGGCATTGTCTAAAAAATATCACAGTATCTGGTTTCATGGAAGGGTCAGAACGATCGGCTAGACTGGACGAGAGAGTTTTCTTCGCTTGCTTTTCCGAAGGTTGTCATGGAAGTCCATGAGTCAGGTGCCGGATAGATGAAGGGAAAGAAGATATCCCAATCCCGAACCACTATGACGGAAGTGGTGCTTCCCAATGATGCTAATAACTATGGAAATATTCTGGGCGGAAAGGTGATGCACCTGATGGACATGGCAGCAGCGATTGCCGCCTTAAGGCACTGCAGAAAGCCGGTAGTAACTGTATCAGTGGACTCTTTGCATTTCGTGCATCCCATTCCGGTCGGCCAGTTGGTGTTGTTGGAAGCTGTTGTTACCCGATCCTTTAGCACATCTGTCGAGGTGCAGGTTGAAGTGTTCTCCGAAAACCCTCTAAGCGGTAAGCAGGAAAAAACCAGTTCCGCTTTCTTAACTTTTGTCGCCCTCGATTCGGAAGGTCACCCTTCGAAGATTGCACCGGTCATTCCCAAGTCGGTGCAGGAGAAGGACCGCTACCAAAAGGCCCTGGATCGAAGGCGTCGGCGATTGAAAGAAGTCAAATTGATGGGGACAATTCAATAAACTTGATTCTGTCAACAGCCGAACCACAATCGGAGCATCGTTCAGCGAAGACAGTTTGTACAGGGCTGCAGTGATTGTCAGATTGCTGCAGTATATTCTGGCAGCGAGATATGCCGTACACCTACAAAATTCCTGAAAACCATCCGCTCAGGAAGCTCTTCCGTTCTCTTGCCGACCGTGCACTGGTGCAGTCATCCTTGCCGGACAACGATTTGCTGTTTTATTTGACCGATCTGCTAATCGATTTCATGCACGTCGAGAATGTCTACCGTCTAAAGGATGAGCGTGAGAGGAGATTGGAGTATTTGTTTGACATGCTGGAAATCGCCAGCAAGGCCCCTCAATCGAAACGGAAAGCACAGTACAAACAGATAGGGGACTACACTCTATTTACGCTGGGAATGTTTCCTGAAAATCTGCACCGTGGAAAACGAACACTGTCCCATTCTTACTACGCCGATACGGGGCGGCAGAGCTATTTAGTGGCCAGCGAGTTGGAGCCAAATGTTGAGACCACGGTGGTGTATAGGAAACTGGCTGAGAAATATGAACGCTGTGTCCTTTCTCTCAACTGGGTGAGAGAGTACACTACGGATCCTTTCTATCAATACGTGTTCCGGCAATTCGGAATCACTCAGTGACCGGCCAGAGCCTCTAGCCGGAGACTCCGATTCAAACGCAACAGCGTAGAAACCAGCGCTTCTGACGGAAATTCCGATCAGACATGGAAAGTCTGTTCCCCAGCGTCTTCCGATACCTGTGTTATACTCAGAACCGGCATTGAACCCGGCGACGGGAAGACGGAGATGAAGCGCAGAAATTCCGGAGAGCTGACCCGAAAGATTAAGCAGAGAGCCCATCTCCTGGGCTTTGACGGTGTCGGGATCGCTCCAGCTTCGGCCAAACCGGGGAATGATCTTCAATTCTGGCTGGACCGGCAGTACCAGGGCGAGATGGCCTACCTGGAGCGGAACAGTGACAAGAGGATGGATTCCACCAAGGTGCTGGAAGGTGTGCGGTCCATTATTTCTTTGTCTCTGAACTACTTTCATCCCCAGGATTTACCTTATAAACAACCCCGCATCGGGGTCATTTCTCGATACGCTTCCGGGGATGACTATCACGATGTGTTGCAGGAGCGGCTCAAAAGGTTACTGGATTTAATCGTCCAACTGGCACCGGATGTCGAGGCAAAAATTTATGCCGATACCGGTCCGGTCATGGACAAACATTGGGCAGTTCGCTCCGGTATCGGTTGGCTCGGAAAACACACCAATGTGCTGTCACGAGGCTCTGGATCCTGGTTCTTTCTTGGAGAGATTCTTCTCAGCCTGGAGCTCGAATACGATGCTCCTGGAGAGGATTGCTGTGGTTCCTGCACTCTCTGTATAGAGGCCTGTCCCACCGATGCCATTGTCGAGCCCTACGTGCTGGACGGCCGCCGGTGTATTTCCTACCTGACCATTGAACTCAGAGAGGACATCCCGGAGGAATTTCGTGGGCCCATTGGAAATTTGATTTTTGGCTGTGACATCTGCCAGGACGTCTGTCCCTGGAACGGTGAGGTGCCCCATTCCACAGTCCAGGAGTTTGAGCTGCGCGAGTGCAACCAGGCCCCCGATCTGCGGACGCTGGCTCGGCTCACTCGGGAGGATTTCCGAAAGCAGTATCGTGGTAGTCCAATCAAGCGCGCCAAATGGCGAGGATTCATTCGCAATGTGGCGGTGGCCATGGGCAACAGCGGTGATCCGGCGATGGTCCCCGAGTTGGAGTATCTTCTAGACAGCGAGGATTCCATGATTTGTCGTCATGCAGTCTGGGCTCTCAAGAAGATCGGGACACCCGAAGCCCTCGAAGCCGTTCGCCAGTACCAGGCTAAAAACAGCGATGCTGAAGTTCCGGTCGAACTGGAAGAGTTTTCGGGTGAGCAGCAGGAATTCTAGACGCGACCTCACCTATTTACTCGGACAGGCTCCTAGACCGTCTGTCTCACTTTTTTTGTGCCATCTTTGCTTCGATCTCTTCCAACCGTTCTTGGTTTTCCTGCAGGGCTCGACTACTGATCAGACGGCCGGTGAACTCCACGTGCAGGGTCCAAGCTCGTTCAATGTTTTTTGTTTCGGGATGCCTGAACCAGTTGTCTTCCCATTGTCTTTTATTATTCAAGTTCCAGTCCACTAGCTGTCCGGGCGAGTATTGTACGTGGGTGGGCATGATATCCATTTCTGGGTAGGGGTCATCGGGGTCAAGAGACTCAACAATCACGATCGTACCGTCAGATACCTCGTTCTTACAATCCGGGTCGGAGTAAAAAGGAATACCGGCGTGAACGACCCGGTAAGGGACGATCGGCATGTCTTCGGTTTCTTCCGGGCGGATCTGGCCGGTCGAAGGATTACCAGATTCATCCTGAGAAGAGTGAGCGGACTTGTTCATTCTAAGGCCTCCCTGTTTTCTTTAATCCTTGAGCGGCGTATCCTAACCGATAGCATACCAAAAGATGCCGGTATATCGAGGGGGACGGTCGCTACTTATTTCCTTTTAGCAGCGCAAACGGAAGAGACCATCAAAGTGACAATGGCGTCAGTGAACAGGCTGGGAAGGAATCAACACTGGTTGATGTCACTTGGCTTTCTGCTGTTGTCACTCGCTTTCAATTGCCTCACAGGCCTGGCT
>JAUXKG010000215.1 GCA_030624355.1 Acidobacteriota bacterium | reverse complement strand
GCGATTCCGCAGAAATCAGATAGGAAAAGGGAGGTTGTCCGGTACCGGAGACAGCAGCCCATGGCACCACCCGGGGAGCAGGAAGGCGGCCCGCCTCGATCTGCTTGAGAAGGTCGAGAAGTGGCTGGCTCGGAGATCCAAGCTCCCGTGTCGTGGTGACCCCTGCAGCCAGCAAAAGGCGAGCCACCTGGGGGGACCTCAGATGGGTGTGCAGATCCACCAGGCCGGGAATGATGGTCTTCCCACGGGCCTCAATCAGCCGGCCTTTCTCCGGAACCCGGTCCTCTCGAAACGGACCGGCATAGGCGATTCGACTTCCATCGATGACCACCAGGGAGTTGCCGATCAGCTTTCCCGTCTGAACGTCCAGCAGATCGGCGCCCACAATGGCCGATCGGGCTACTGAATCCGTGGCCAGGCACAGCCGCGGAGAGCAGAGAGCCAAAAGGATCCAGCCGATGCAACCAGTCGAAGCCCACAAGAATCTGGCTTTCTTCTCAGCGGTTCCCACTTACCGCTTCAGCCACCAGTCGGCTATCTCGCCCCTTGTGGCATACCACACATCCGGAAACTGGCGCGCATGCCGGATCGTGCTCTCCAGAGCCTTCATCCACAGCGGACGTGCCAGGTGAGCGTGCAGGGTTGCGTTCAGCATTTTGGGCTTCTCTGCCCCTTCCTCGTACAGTGCGTCAAAGGATCTCTTGAAGCAATCCACCCAGACACGAGGATGGTGGCGGTGCCGTTCATAGATTTCCCGGCTGTCCGATTCCAGCTGGTAGGGAATGATCACCAACTCCTTCCCCCCCACCTTGCAGCGATAGGGTAGATCATCGTTGGGAAAGTCTCCGTTCCAGACGATTCCCTGCTCCGCCAGGACGCTCAGAGTATTCGGCCCGGGCCGGTATTCCGGACTGGCCCAGCCCCGAGGTTTACGACCTGTCAGATCTTCGATGATTTTCAGGGTCTTCAAGATGTGCTCTCGCTCCTGCCTGGCATCCAGCTCCTCCAGGTAGAAATTGGAAGCATAGCCATAGG
Source organism: Acidobacteriota bacterium (assembly GCA_030624355.1). GTDB lineage: Bacteria > Acidobacteriota > UBA6911 > RPQK01 > JADFOI01 > JAUXKG01. The sequence goes on along the minus strand of JAUXKG010000215.1, from coordinate 4,242 downwards.
GAACAATCTCGTGTCCGCGAGCAGCGGCCTCCTTGACGACCTGGGGAAACTTCTCCCCAGCCGATCCATTGACAAAGATCGAGGCCTTCACATCGTAGGCATCCAACAGATCCAGCGTTCTCCAAATACCTCTTCGACCCCCGTAAACACCGTAGATCACATGGGCCGTATTGAAGTGCTTGGAGGTGGCGGTCAGCAGTTCAAGGACAACCGTCCACGTCAAAGCTATTCGAGCTCCATTGGGCCATGTGATCGGCTCACGTTGCACCTGAAAGTGGCGGTCATCGGTGGTTTCCAACGAATCCGCCGTGGTCCAATCACGTTCCTGCATAGCGCGTTCCTCTCAAATAAAACCCAAAATTAAGAGTAGTTTTGCTGCAACCACCAGTCAACAATTTCCTTACGGGTGCACCACCAGACATCGGAGAACCCTCTGGCGTAACGAATCGCATCTTCGATGACTTGTTTTCCCACAGGACGGCCGTAGGCCCAGGAGTGGACATCCGCGTTCATCATCATGGGAAACTTTTCTGCTTCCCGGTAAAGCACGTCCCAGTGATCCTTGAAGCAGTCCAGCCACACTGAAGGCGACTGCCGGTGGAACTGATGAATTCTAATGTCATTGGACTCACGGATGTAGGGAATCACCACCATCTTCCTGTCGTTCTTCAGAGTCAGGGTAAAGGGTAGATCGTCGATCGGGTAATCGCCACTGAAGGTACAGCCCTCCTGAGCGATGTACTCCATCGTCCGCGATGTGGTGCGCCAACCGGGTCCCATCCAGCCATAAACCGGAGCAGAGATGACCTGGCGAAGGGTATCCAGAGTCCTTCGGATCACGGTAAGCTCTTCCTCCGGCTTGACCATATGGAGTTGCCAGTTGTTGGCCCAGCCATGAGCAATGATCTCGTGCCCCGCCTCATGCAAGGCCCGTATACCCTCTGGGTAGCGCTGTGTGGTCAGCCCATTGACGAAGGCGGAGAGAGTCACATTGTGTTTGGCAGCCACCTCCAGGACTCGCCAGATTCCCGCTTTTCCCCCGTAGGTATGGTAGTGAACCTGGGCCACCGAAGCCGCGTCATTGTAATCCTCGTGATCGACAGACCAGGTCAGGGCGACTCGAGCACCATTCGGCCACCGGATGGGTTCCCGACGCCCTCGAAAGCATTCGTCGGTCAACCCCAGGTCCTCAAGGGTGAAGATCTGCTTGTTGTCGGGACGCTCTTGAGCCGCCGTTATTCCGCTACCACCCACTGCGGCCGCTCCCGCCGTCCCCAGTTTCAAAAAGGCTCGTCGGCTAAATGGCATCGTTTTCAATCCCCTTGTTGATATTCGAGGGAGGACAGCCTTGGACGGCTGTCGCCCCTGGGGTCTCTTCCCGGGACCGGACATTGATCGGTTTCCCCGTTCGCACCCAGATTGTCCTTTTGGATCTGTTCTATCAAAGATCGCAGGCTTGAACAAGCTGAAAAGAAAAGAGGGGACAGAGAAAACTGTCCCCTCTTTTCTTTTCAGAACCTGACTCTCAGGGCAATCTGCAGCTGGCGCGAAGATGAGACCGTGGGAGGACGGATCAATCCTGCGTTGGACAGGGGCAGCTCGTCGTTGACCGCACCCGAGAAAACGACTCGGTCGGGAAATCCGAAGTTGGGACGATTGAAGAGGTTGAACACTTCGAGTCGAAATTCCATTCCCAGCTCTCGTCCCCAAGCCGGCAGCACTCGCCGGTTGACCAAGGCCAGATCGAAGTTCGCAAATCCTGGACCGATTAGACTGTTTCTCCCCAGGTTTCCGTAGAATCCAGCCGGTTGCAGCTCAAAGGCGGAAGGATCGAAGTACTGGTCCGGTCCGCCCAGAATGGCGTCACTGTGGGTACGGCCCGCAACCAAGTCAGGACGGTCCACACCCTGTCCCGAAGGCACAGGGGAACCGAACAGCGAGCCCGATCGGTTCGATCTCACAAAAACATCGAACGGCTGCCCCGATGTCAGATTGATGATCCCGTTCAGTCCCCAGCCTCGGAACAGACCTCTCACCCAGGTGGGACCCGATCCGGGAGAGGGTAAATCGATGGTGTAGTCCACCAGGAACCGATGCTGCATATGAAAATCGGAGAGCCCTCGTTCACTGCTGCTGTCGAAGGTGTTGAACACGTTGCCGGCACCTCCTCCGGCGTCAAAGGCCAGAATCTGGGTCGAACCTTCATCGATGGAACGAGACCAGGCGTAAGAGGCGTTAAGGGAAAAGCTGTGACTGAAACGCTTCCTCAAGCTTATCTGAAGGGCGTGATAGCTGCTTTGGCCATCGGACCGGATCGAGGTTATCGCGCCAAAATTGGGATTCTGACGTTCACTGTCAGACGGAAAAAACAGACGTCCGTTGACGGTTTGGGGCGACGCCAGATTGATATCCCCACGACGCAGCAGATTGGCTCCCTGGGAGCCGACATAACCCACAGACACCAGGGTCTCAGGAAAGATCTCACGCTGCAGGCTCAGATGGTAATGGTCTATCCGGGGTGTCCGGAGAAAGAAATCGATGATCTGGGGAGACACGACTCCGGCCGGTGCCGACAAGGGAGGGTTGGGGAAGGAAGGATTCCGAAGGGTGACTCTTTGAATAAAGGGCGGCATTCCAGTGGCGGCAATGTGAGTGGCAAAGGGGATCAGAGCCAGATCGTAGTGACGTCCTATTCCGCCCCGCAAAACGGTGTCCGGCAAAAAACTCCAGGCAAATCCCACTCGCGGTCCCCAATTGGATCCCAGACCATCGAAGGGCTGGCCAACAACCACCTCCAGATCGCTCAATGGATTCTTTAGACTGGCAGATTTGCCGTTTTTCTCCTTTGGAACCGTGGCAAATTCCCAGCGGATGCCTGCCGTCAGATGAAAATTCCGATGGAGCCGGATTCCGTCCTCCAGATAGGCGCCCCAGTAAGTGTTGGTGAACTCGAAGGATTCAGATGAATCCAAGGTGGTTCCGATGTAAAGAAAGGGAGAGGCACTGGCAAAGCTGTTCAGATTGGCAAAGTTGAAACGCCCACTTTGAAAGGCCACTCCCAGCCGCTTCAGCCTGGTCCGGTCTACCGAGACACCCGCCTTGAGCGTATGGATGCCTCTTAGATGAGTCAGATCCTGGCTGAAGCTGAACAACCCCTGGTCCAATCCGAAAGAAGCTACCGCCGTGGGCCCCAGGATAGGAAAACCGCCGATCAGTATCTGAGGAAAGGTGGGCACTGCCGGGTCCACTTTGAAAGGGTCCACGTCAAAGGTGGTCTGGTTGTCCTCTTCTAACTCGCTGAGTCCATAGCTCATTCGAGACATCAGCAGCAGACTCGGAGAGAGAACAAAGCTGCCCTCCAGGGTAAAGTTTTGATTCTGGGTTGGCTCATCTGCGAGAAGTCGGGATAGGAACTGGGCCGAATTCGATCGGCCTTTTCGATACTGTAGGTAGCGAAAATACTCGTGCCTTCTGTCACCTGATAGTCGAAGCGCGATCGATGAAACAGGTCATTGGTGGGCTGGCTGGCCGTGAAGGAATGAAGCGGGACCGAACCGGGGACATTGGGTTCAGGAAACAGTTCCAGGTAAGGGCGCACCCGCTCATCCACCTCCCCTTTCCCCACTTCAGGCCCGGGAACCGGACTCACCGTCGTGATTCCCAGCCTTTCACGCAGCCATTCCGTGGTGGTAAAGAAGAAAGCTTTATCTCTTTTGATCGGACCGCCCAGTGAGAATCCAAACTGATTCCGGACGAAGTTCGGCTTCTCATCGGGATCGAAGAAATTCCTGGACTTCAGCGATTTGTTTCTATGGTACTCAAACAGGGAGCCGTGGAAATCATTGTTTCCTCCCCGGGTCACCGCATTGATGATGCCACCAGCTACCCGCCCGTACTCTGCCGAATAGACGTGAGTCAACACCTGAAACTCACGTATGGCCTCCATTCCAAGAGAAGCTCCGACAATGCTTCCGGTAGCTGCCACAGTGGGATCGTTCACCGGGGTTCCATCCAGCAAAAAGCTGTTGGATCGAACACTGGCGCCGTTAATCGAGAACCAGGTCCCGTGATTAAGAAGGGGCGCATCCGAGGCCGCTGGACGCTCGGGGAATGGATTGACTCCGACCTGGAGCAGAGACAGGTCAAATACATTTCTTTCATTCAGAGGAAGGCTATCGATCTGAAGAGGCTCGATCCATCCCCCCAGGTGGCTGCTGTTGGCTTCAAGCAGCGGAGTCTGCT
>JAUXKG010000075.1 GCA_030624355.1 Acidobacteriota bacterium | reverse complement strand
GTAGCCTTCCCGAATTCCGTAACACTTCCAACCACGATTGATGGCAGCCAGCACAGTGGCACGGATGACCGCATTCAAACCCGGCGCATCGCCGCCGCCGGTGTTAATCGCGATCCGCTTCTTCTTGGTCGCCATCCCGGAATATCTCCATTAGGACTGCCAGTAGTCCACCCAGAACGACACGCCCAAGATTGATGGTTCCCATATCCCTCGCATGGATCAATCTGTTTGGGTGGTCGGGTCTTTCTCGCATCTTGCACCATCCCGACTCAGGCCGCAATGCCAAAGTGAGGCAATCACGGATTGCAGACACGGATTGACTCAGATTAACGAACACTGATTTACACGGATTAAGAAAGGTTCTTCTTGTCAGTTGTCTAATCACGGATTGCACGGATTAACGAACACGGATTGACACGGATTAGTTCTGAGGCTAACCGATCAGCTGTCACCTCAGCTGCGTAGAATCTGTCAGTTGTCAGTTGTCTAATCACGGATTGACACGGATTAGGCGAACGCGGATTAACACGGATTAAAAAAGGTATTTTCTTCTCATTCGACACTCGACATTCGTCAATCGACATTGGTGAGGGTTCCCAGGATGACTCTATCTTTCATAGTCGCTTTCTTGGCTGTCTCATTCATCCTGATTGGCCTCTTCCTGTTGCTGTTGAGGGTTGTTTTCCGGGTCAGTCGCAAGGGCTTCAGGATCGTCACAGGGACGCTGGTGTCTTTCTTGGTGTCGCTGCCCAGCTTTCTTTTTCTGATCCTGCCTCTGATTGCTTCCCACCTGGTGGCCAATGCTTCCACAAGGTCTCAAGACCGGAATCTGAGTGAAACTCCAGCCAGGTATGGGAGGGATTTCGATTCAGTTGAGTTCTCCAGCCGGGATGGTTTAACTCTCAGAGGCTGGCTAATGGAAGGTCACCCCGACAAACCCACTGTTATTCTGACCCATGGGTTGTTGCGCAACCGTCAGGAAGTCCTGGACAGGGGTTGCGCCCTGAATAAAGAGGATTTCCCGGTTTTTCTTTTTGACTTTCGCAACCATGGCGGTAGCGATCACCGGTATGTTTCGCTCGGTTTTGAGGAAAGATTGGATATTCTAGGGGCCTTTGATTTTCTGAGAGAACGCCGTCCTGAGGGACGTGTGGTGCTGATGGGAGTTTCCATGGGGGCGGTGGCAGCTATTCACGCCGCCGCAGACCTGGGTGGGGCGCTGGAAGCGATTGTCGCAGACAGTCCTTTCTCTAATCTGCGGGAGACAGTAGCTCACCATACTAGCCTGATTTTGCACCTGCCGGCTTTTCCCTTTGAGGATCTTTTCGTCTGGAATCTGACCCGGATCGGCGGTTTTCGGGCCGATGAACTGGACACAGTCCGTGCCGTCCAAATGGCCGATCCAGTTCCGGTGCTTTTGATCTATGGCGCGAACGATCGGCGGATGCCAAAACCGACCGCCCGAGCTGTTTTTGAGGCAGTCCCTCACCCAGGGAAGCGGATTGTTTTTTTTGAGGGTGCCACCCATGGGGCGGCTTACCGCATCGACCCCGATCTATACCTGAAAACCGTGCTGAACTTTCTTAAAGCTCTCTGATATTGACCAGGTTGCCGCCTCCTTGCTTGGCCCTGTAAAGGGCTGTATCGGCACCGGCCACAAAGGATTCGGGCGTGTCTGTGGGATTCATCTGAGCGGCTCCAATTGAAATGGTCACCGGGGGAAGCGGGTTGCCGTCCAGGCTTTGGATCTCGGCCGTGCCGATGGTCTGGATCAGGCGTTGTCCCATCTTCCTGCTGGAAGAGACATCGATTCCCGGCAGCAGAACGACGAACTCGTCTCCCCCATAGCGGGCGATCATATCTCCCGGGCGAGTGGTGCTGCCCAAGGTCACCGCGATCGTATGAAGGGCACGGTCGGCTGCTACATGGCCGTGGGTGTCGTTGTAGCTCTTGAAGGAATCAACATCTATGAGGAGCAGGGAGAAAAGCCCGCCACCGGATTTGAAACGTTTCAATTGGCGGGTCAGCATCTCGTCCAGCCATCGGCGGTTGAACACTCCGGTCAGCGCATCGATGGTGGCGTAGCGTTGGTATTCCTGCTGAAGTTTCTGGCTCTTCAGGATGACTTTGTTGCCGTGGCGCAGGCGACGGGAAAGGACGAAAAGAAGATTGCGGGCCACATGATGGGAAGCTTCAACCAGGCACCACAGCGTTGTTTCGTCAAACTGCATGACCCGGGAGTCTTCACCGGCCACTACATGAGCTGAGGTCTTTTGCCGATCGATGACGGAGAGTTCCCCCACTACCTCTCCCGGTTCCAAAACGGCAATCGGGTCAAGCTCGAGTTTTAGATGAACGTCGAGCTGACCGGAAAGGAGCAGGTAAAGATAATGGTTCTCCTTGCCGGAGTAAAGAAGGACTTCACCCTGTTTCAGTTGCCGCACTAGACAGGTTTCGAGAAGGCCCATCACCGATTCGAGCTGGACGCCTTCCAGCAAGCTGGTGTTCTGCAGTTCGCTTTTGTTCAGGGCGATTTCGATTTCCTGTTCCATGGACTCGGCCACCAAGTATGGCACAATGGTCATAGAAACTGCAGACAAACCTGATTGGCGAGCAGCTTGCCCTGTCGAGTCAACCTGATTCGATCCTCCTTCTTTTCAATCAATTGCCGCTGGAGCAGCAAATTGACACTGTCGGAAAACAGAGCGGCCACGTCACATTGATAACGCCAGGAAAGTGCCTTCAGGGAGATCCCTTCCCGGGTGCGAATCCGCAGCATGATTTCTTCTCCGAGAGCTGCCCGGCCTTCCAGTCGTTCTTCGGTCGCTCGTCTGGTCTGGCCCCGGGGAGCGGTGCGCCCGTACTCGGCCAGGCTCGCGGTGTTGGTCGAGCGAATTCCGCCCATGAAGGATGCGGCGCTGACGCCGAATCCGAGGTAGGGCTCATTGTGCCAGTAGATCCGATTGTGAGCACACTGCCGGTCAGGCCTGCAGTAGTTCGAGATTTCATACTGTTCATAGCCAGCATCTGCGGTGATATCCATGGCCATCTCATACATGTCGGCGGACAGGTCTTCATCGATCTCCTGCATCTCGCCTCTGGCCTGCCGATGTCCAAACTCCGTACCGGGCTCGATCGTGAGGTTGTAGAGCGAAAGATGCTCCGGAGACAAGCCGATAGCCTCATACAGGTCGGCCTTCCACTCTTCCAAACTTTGATTCGGCAGGCCAAAGATCAGGTCGAGGTTTATATTGTCGAATCCCGCATTTCTTGCCAGCCGGTATGCTTCTCTGGCTTGATCGGCACTATGGATCCTGCCCAAGGTCTGAAGATGATGGTTGTGAAAGGACTGTATGCCCAGGCTGATTCGATTTAACCCACTGTCTCGAAAGGCGGCCGCCAGTGCCGGGTTCAGGGTTCCAGGATTGCACTCGATCGTCTGTTCAAGCGTGTCCGAAAAAACAAAGACCTCCTTCAGAGTGGTCATCAGGTGCTCCAGCTCAGCTCGGGTCAACTCCGAGGGTGTGCCGCCGCCGAGAAAGAGAGTTTTCACGGGTGTGCCTCGCCAGGGAGAGTTCACTATCTCCTGCTCCAGAGCTCTCAGATAGGATCGACGTGCCGCCTGGCTGACCGGACCTGAGTTGAAGTCACAATAAAAACATTTGTGTTGGCAAAAAGGGATGTGAACGTAGATGCCCAACTGGACCGGGTCGGCTGTGTGGCTTCTCGAGTGCATCGGATTATTCGTTTCCTATACGCAAAACGCTCAAGAAAGCCTCCTGCGGGATCTCGACCTGTCCGACTGCCTTCATGCGTCGTTTACCTTCCTTCTGTTTTTCCAGCAGTTTTCTTTTGCGGGTGACATCTCCCCCGTAACATCTCGCCAGCACGTTCTTTCTCAGTGCCTGAACCTTCTCGGCGGCGATCACCCGAGAACCAATGGCCGCCTGGATTCGAATTTCGAACATCTGCCGGGGGATAATCTCTCTCAGTCGGTTCACCAGGGCCTTTCCACGATGGTAGGCTCTGTCCCGGGGGGTGATGAAGCTGAGAGCATCTACGGTATCGCCATTGATGAGGATGTCCAGTTTCACCAATTCGGCTTCCTCATAACCGATGAACTCATAGTCGAACGAGGCATAACCGCGGGTGCGGCTCTTGAGGGAATCAAAGAAATCCAGAAGAATTTCCCCCAATGGAAGCCGGTAGGTCAGGACAACCTGGTTGATACCCTTGTATTCCATGGTCCCGAAGATGGCTCGTCTGTCCGTACACAGGTCCATGCAGGCACCCACGTAGTCACTGGGCGTGATAATGGTTCCCATGACGTGAGGCTCTTCCACTCGGGAGATCTGGTCTGTCTGGGGCCAGTGGGTCGGATTGTCGATAAGCAGAGATGAGCCGTCTTTAAGGCTGACACGGTACACAACAGAGGGACTGGTGGCCACCAGTCCCAGATTGAATTCCCGTTCCAACCGTTCCTGAACGATCTCGCTGTGCAGAAGGCCCAAAAAACCACAGCGAAAACCGAATCCCAGTGCGGCAGACGTTTCCGGTTCAAAGCTCAGGGCTGCGTCATTGAGTTGCAAACGTAACAGGGCTTCTCTCAGTTCCGGGAACCGGTCGCTGTCTATCGGATGGAGACCACAGAAGACCATGGGCTTGATTTTCTTGTAACCGGGAAGAGGAGCATTGGCTGGCTGGGTGGCTTGAGTGATCGTGTCACCGACAGCAAGCTGTCCGATTTCCTTGATGCCGGCATGGACGAAGCCAACCTGGCCTGCTCTCAAGACTTCAGTGGAACGCATGTCGGGAGCGAAGGTACCTACCCCACTGACTTCGACTACGGAACCGGAGGCCATCATTAGAACTTCCATTCCGGACTTGAGAACACCGTCGATGATCCGTACGTAGCCGATGATTCCCAGGTAGGGGTCGAAGTGACAGTCGAAGATCAGACCGCGAAGAGGAGCCTCGCTGTTGCCCGCGGGAGGGGGAACAAACTGAATGACTGCTTCCAGAATTTCCTCGATTCCCTGTCCCAATTTGGCGCTGGCCAACAGGCATTCGGAGCTGTCAATAAGAAGTGTTTCCTCCATTTCGCCCTTCACACGATCCGGATCTGCGGCCGGCAGGTCGATCTTGTTAATCACTGGAATGATGGTCAAGTTGTGGCTGAGCGCCAGATTGACATTGGCCAGTGTCTGTGCCTCCACACCCTGAGCTGCATCCACCACCAAGACGGCTCCCTCACAGGCCGCCAGACCACGGGAAACCTCGTAGCTGAAATCCACATGACCGGGAGTATCAATCAGGTTTAATTCGTATAACTCTTCGTTCCGAGCCCGGTAATAGATGCGAACGGTCGCCATTTTGATGGTAATGCCGCGCTCTCGCTCCAGATCCATTCGGTCCAGGACCTGATCTCTCATCTGGCGGGCCTCCAGGGTGCCCGTCAGCTCTAAAAGGCGATCCGCCAGAGTGGATTTACCATGATCAATGTGAGCGATAATGCAGAAATTTCGCGTGTGGGCCTGGTCAACGGTCGCAAATTTTTCATGTTTTTCAGTGGATGAAGGCATGGGGTTGACGGTTTGCTCAGCGGGTACGGGCCAGTGTGCCAGCTCCGCCCCACAGGGAAGAAGCGGATTTCAGTTTGAAGAGTGAACTCACGGCAGACATGTTACTAAATGGCCGCCTCCTCCATCAATTGGCTAACACGGATGGTTTCGGCACTGCAGTAGAGAAATGTATGAATAATCCGGGCTAGATCCGCTCAACCAGGCAATCATTTGCCAAAACTTGTGAAAACCTTGTAAGATTCTGTCCGGGAGTGAGAACAAAGGCCGTTAGAAGGCGAACACGTTCCCCAGTTTCATGGTCGGAATTGTTTGGCCGGGACCGGCCCAAATGTTGTAAGGACTGGTCATGAGAGGAGAGACTGTATGACCTCTGGAAGATATGATTTGGCCCTCGCTATAGGAGGTGCCGCAGGGCAGGGAATTGCGACCCCCGGTAATATTCTTGCCCGTCTGTTCGTGCGTCGCGGCTTAAGCCTTTACGCCTACAATGCCTATCAATCCATCATTCGGGGCGGGCACATTTTTCTTACCATTCGTGTCAGCGATCAGGCCGTGCAGACCCACGGGGACAAGCTGGATCTGCTGCTCTGTTTGAATCAGGACACTATGAACCGGCATCTCGGGCTGATGGGGCCGGGAGGACGGGTCGTTTTCAACAGCGATGCCATTGATCCCGCTAAGGCCGGTGAGGCTGGAGAGGGTGTTCATTTGTGTCCCGTTCCGGTGGTCGAGCTGGCCGGCAAGTCGCGCATGGTCCAGAATACCGTTGCCCTGGGTGTGATCACTTCGTTGTTCGGGCTGGAGTTTCAGGCCCTTGGCGATGCTCTCACACTGCAGTTTCAGAGGAAAGGTCAGACCGTGGTGGATGACAATGTGGGTGCGGCTCAGGCGGCCTTCGATTATGCCGGCGCCAACTTCGAGCCCTTTGACGCCTCCCTGCCAACCGGACCCAAACCCCTGGCGGTCTGGACCGGAAACGATGCTTTGGCCATGGGCGGTGCGGCTGCCGGGGTCAAGTTTTACTGTGCCTACCCGATGAGTCCGGCCACGGGAATCCTTCACTGGATGGCGAAGAATGGTCGCGAATTGGGCATCATGGTTCGGCAGGTGGAGGACGAAATCGGAGTCGCCAACATGGCCATAGGAGCGGCGCATACCGGATGCAGGTCCATGTGTGCCACTTCCGGTGGTGGCTTTGCACTGATGACCGAGGCAGTGGGAATGGCCGGAATGATGGAGATTCCCGTTGTTTTCATCAACGTACAGCGGGCCGGGCCCTCTACAGGCGTGCCTACCAAGACGGAACAGGGGGATTTGTGGCAGGCTCTGGGTGCCAGCCAGGGGGATTTCGAACGTTTCATCGTGGCTCCTCGAGATGCCTTGGATGCCTTCGGCACCATTCCCGAACTTTTCAATCTGGCCGACAAATACCAGTGTCCCGGCATCGTGCTTTCAGACCTTCTGATTTCGGAAGGGACCTTCAGTGTGGATCCTGACATGATCAATATGCAGCCCGAGATCGGCCGGGGAGAGATGATCACGACCTCTTCGAAGACCGACGGCTACCAGCGCTACAAGGATACGGAGAGTGGGATCTCTCCACGCGCCATTGCCGGCCTGGAAGGATATGTCCACGTGGTCTCTTCAGACGAGCATGACGAGGACGGAGTCTTGATCAGCGACGAGTACACTAACCCGCACAAGCGGCGGGCGATGGTGGAAAAGCGAGCTCGGAAGTTTGCAGCCGCTCTTAGTCAAATCGAGGAACCCCGGCTGGAAGGTCCAGAGGATGCTGAGGTCACTCTGATCGGATGGGGATCGACTCATGGAGTGATTCAAGAAGCGTTGGAACTGCTGGGACAAAAGGGTGTGGTGGCCAATCAACTTTCCATCAAATGGCTTGTGCCTTTTCATGGCGAGGCCGTGAGTCGGATCATCAGCGATTCGAAGCGGACCATCATGGTTGAAAACAATTACTCCGGACAGTTCTTCCGCTACCTTCGGAGTGAAACGGGTTGCGATGTTGACGGACATATCCGCAAGTATGACGGCGAGCCCTTCATGCCCCATCACATCGTGGACGCGGTGCTGGAGCAGGTGTCGGGCAAGACCGATCACTCGGTACCCTTTCAAGAAATCATGGTTTAAAGAGGTAAAATATGAGTACTACACAAGACGTAGCCGCAAACAAATCGATTGTTCCCTTAAAGCCCCAGGAGTACAAGGGGAAGGTAGACCCCGACTGGTGTCCGGGCTGCGGGGATTTCGCAGTTCTCAAGGGGCTCCAGAAAGTCTGCTCGGAGCTGGGAATCATGCCCCATGAGATCGCCACCGTGAGTGGAATAGGCTGTTCCTCCAACTTTCCCGGGTACTTCAACGCCTATGGCATGCACACCCTTCATGGTCGGCCGCTGGCCGTGGCCACCGGCGTTAAGATGGCCAATCCCGATCTGACCGTGATCGCCACGGGTGGGGATGGTGATGGCTATGGGATTGGGGGAAATCATTTCGTTCACACTGCCCGCCGAAATGTGGATTTGACCTACCTCGTCATGAACAATCAAATCTACGGCTTGACCACGGGACAGATCTCGCCCACCAGTTGTGTCAACATGAAAACGAAAAGCACGCCTTTTGGCAGTGTGGAGACGCCGATCAATCCCATCACCTCGGCCATCATGAATGGGGCTACTTTCGTGGCCCGTGGCTATAGCGGCGACGGCAAACAACTGACAAATCTCATGAAGAAGGCGATCCAGCACAAGGGATTTGCTCTGATCGACATCTTCAGTCCCTGTGTGACCTTCAACCATGACAATGACTACAGTTTCTTCAAGCCACGAGTGAAGAGACTCGAGGACGCAGGACACGATCCCAGCGATTGGAAGTCGGCCTGTGAGAAGGCTATGGAATGGGGTGAGGCCATCTATACCGGTCTCTTCCTGCAGAAGGAGCAACCCTCCCTGGATCAGCTCGAGCCTGTCCTGGAGGACGGACCCATGCATTCTCGAGAGCTACCGGTGACCAGTGAACAGTCTGATCGAATCTTCAAACGCATGATGTGAGCCATTGACGAATGTCGAGTGTCGAGTGACGAATAGCATTCCTCATTCGACAATCTACACTCTTCTTCATTCGACACTCGACACTCGTCAATCGGCACTCT
>JAUXKG010000102.1 GCA_030624355.1 Acidobacteriota bacterium | reverse complement strand
CTTGAGCAGTGTCGATTGACGATTGTCGAGTGTCGAATGAAAAGAAGATTCCTTTCTTAATCTGTGTCAATTCGTGTTCGGGAATCCGTGTGAATCCGTGTCTCTGCTCAGGACGGTGCCCGTCACCACCACCACCAGGGTTCCCACCACTGGGTAGTACAACCAGGAAATATCGGTGAAGACGCTGACCAGAAAAACGGAAAACATTCCGGCCAGCAGTCCGCAAAAGGCTCCGTCCCCATTGGCCCTTTTGACCAAGAAGGCCAGCAAGAAAACTCCCAACAGAGACCCGTAAAAATAGGAGCCGACAAGGTTGACGAGCTCGATTAGAGAATGTTGCAGCTGTCCGGCATAAAGAGCTATCAGGGTGGCGAACATCCCCCAGAACAGGGTGGTCAGCTTGGACACGATCAGGTAGTGCCTGTCAGAGCTCTGCCGTCTCCAGTAGCGTTTGTAAAAGTCGATCACGGTGGCACTGGATAGAGCGGCCAGCTCCGAATCGAGTGAAGACATGGCGGCTGCGAATATGACAGCTATCATCAGGCCCAAGACACCCGCGGGGAGGTAACTCACCAGATAGGTGGGGAAGACATAGTTGGTATCATTTGATGCCGCGCCTCGTACCTCTCGAACCAGTTCCTTGGATTGTTTTCTCAGGGACAGCATCTGATGGTCGTACTCTTGAAGCTGGCGCTGCCATGGACCCACCTCCTGCTGACCCTTGCGGGCCTGCAGCAGAGCCAGGGTGGACTCCTTCCTTAGGCCATGCAGGCTCTGATACCGACGGTTCAAAGCAGCGAATTCATGCTGCCGGGACCTGTCTTCAAGAAGGGCAACTTCGGCCGCATTGAAGATCAGGGGCGGGCGCTCGAAATGATAAAAAACGAAGAGCAAGACTCCGATGGAGAGAATAAAGAACTGCATCGGCACCTTGAAAAAGGCGTTGAAGATCAAGGAAAGCCGGCTCTGTTTCAGAGATTTGGCGGTCAGATAGCGCTGCACCTGACTCTGGTCACAGCCAAAGTAAGCCAGTGCCAGAAAAAAGCCGCCGATCAAGCCTGACCACAGCGTATAGGTCTGGGTGGGATCCCAGGAAAGATCGATACTCCTCCACATCTGCTGAATGCCGCCAATGTACAGAACCTCACCCACACCAACCTCGGCTGGAAGTCTCCAGAAGAGCGCCACTAAGGCCACCGCTATGCCGACAAACATCATTATCATCTGTACTACGTCGGTCCAGATGACTGCCGTTATGCCTCCTGTTACCGTATAGAGAATGGTGACGGCACCGATGACGAAGATGGTCCAGGTCTCATCCCAACCCAGGATCACCGAGAGCACCACCGCCGGTGCGTACATCACGATGCCGGCCGCCATGCCCCGCGAGAGCAGAAAGAGAAAGCTGGTCAGGGAACGTGTCTTGGCGTCGAAGCGCTGCTCCAAATACTGGTAGGCGGTGTAAACCCTGCTGCGATAGAAGAAGGGGACGAACAGGACACACAGCAGCACCATGACCAGAGGCTGGGACAGGTAAACCTGAATGAACTCCATCCCATTGTCATAGGCTTGTCCGGTGGTTCCAATGAAGGTGATGGCACTGGCCTGGGTAGCCATCACCGAGAGACCGATGGCGCCCCAGGGCAGGCGGCGATTGGCCAAATAGTAGCCCTCCATCCCTACATTTTTCCGACTCTGGAAGATGGCAAACCCGACCACTCCGCCAAAATAGAGCAGAAAGATGAACCAGTCGAGGGAGGTCATGGAGTGCCGTGATCAAAGAAGAGAGTGAAAAGATAAAGAAGCAGAATCAGACCCAAGGTGTAAGCAATGACTGCCAGATACAGCCAGCGCCAGCTGGGGAACACCCCGATCCGTCCGTTTTCATCTTCCATCTGGCTTCCTTCCAGTGAGGGTTCTCTCTCAGAATTCGATGAGCCTGGCTTGGTGCATCGTTCGAATAAATTCGTACAGGCGCTCCTCTGCAGGTTCAGCCCCGCCTCCTAGATCACGGCGCATACGCGCGACAACCTCCGAGAGTGGGGTCCGGCCATCACACAATCTCCAGACCAGCGTGCCGATCTCATCAAGACGAATCCGATAGTAGGGATTCTTCAAATGAGAGGCCGCCCAGCGGCCCACACGACCCTCCCCCAGCTTGGGCCGAAGCAGGACGGCACGCCCACCCTCCTCTTCCCAGCTCAATCTGCGGCAGGGACAAGCGCCAAGAAATGTTGAGGGGACAGATGCGCTACTCAAGCTCGACTCCAGAAGCCCCTTCCTCTTGGGAGGCTTTGAGGGGAATCTTGACCAGGAGATAAACCAGAAATGGAAAAGCCAGCATTCCCAACCAGGGATTGGCCGAGATTTGAGGCAGCAGACTTCCCCTCTGCAGCAGATCAGCACCGAGAACCAGAAAGGCCAGAAGAACCGCCATCAGAGCCTCGCCGGCAATAAACCCGGAAGAAAGTAGCACCCCGGTGTTGACGGCACGGGTCTGGCCCTGTTCATCCACTCCTCTACGCGCCAGTTGAGTATCCAGGATCCAGCGAATGAGGCCTCCCACGAAGATGGCGGCGGTGGAGTGAAAGGGCAGGTACATTCCCACCGCAATCAACATGGGAGAGGGCGCCTTGATCAGAATCAAGCCAATGGCGAAAAAGATTCCGGCGATCACCAGAGGCCAGGCCATCTCTCCCCCCACGATGCCGCGTGCCATCAAGGCCATTAAACCGGCTTGCGGAGCCGGCAGTTCTGCACTGCCGATTTCATAGACCTGGTGAAGGGCCATGAGTGGCAAGGTCAACACCAGGGCCGCGAACACCACTCCGATGATCTCTCCCACTTCCATTTTCCAGGGCGTGCCCCCCAGAATGTGTCCCACCTTGAGATCCTGGATCATGTCTCCGGCAATTCCAGCCGCACAGCAGACCACCCCCGCCACACCCAGGACTCCCATGATTCCCACATCTCCAGTCACCCCGATCAGGACCATCAGGATGGCGGCAATCAGCAGGGTGCTCAGGGTAAGTCCGCTGATGGGATTGTTGGAGCTGCCCAGAAGACCGACCAGATAGGCGGCTACCGCGGCGAAAAGAAAACCGAGTATCACCATCACCACCGTCAAAAGCAGCGCGCCCAACACAGAGCGACTGAAGTAAAGGTAGAGGAAAAACAGTGGCACACACAAAACCGCAATGGCGATGCCCACCTTGGCGAAATCGAGATCGATTTCCAAGCGGTTGATCTCTCGATCTCCCCGCTTGGCCGCCCGCAAATCTTGAACCGCCTTTCTAATGCCCTGAAACAATGAAGTTCGCAGTTGCAACAGGGTGTAGAAGGCCGCCACGATCATGGTGCCTACCGCCAGTGGACGCACCTGCTGCAGCCAAACTTCAACGCTGAGATCGATCCAGGAGGCCTGTTCCCCCACCTGGAGCGCCAGCCCCGGGTTCAAAAACAGGCTGAGAGGAACCAGCAGCAGCCAGCCCAGCACTGCACCGGAGAAAAGAACCGCTGAAATCGAGGGTCCCACGATGAATCCCACACCCACCAAGGCCGGAGAAGCGGCGGGAGATTCCAGCAGCAAGCCTCCCACATAGCTGACTCTCTGGCCCAGCATCTCAATGGTGGAGCTCCCCAACGAGATGAAGGTTCGGGTGTAGTCGCTGACGATTTGAATTCCGTTGCTGTTCTTGACCAGCTCCCAGGCCCCGGCCATCCCCATGGATGAAAAAACATAGCCGGCGCCGGTCTGTCCTCCCTGGCCGGCCTTGATCAACTCGCCGGCAGCCACGCTCTCCGGAAAGGGCAACTCGGCCTCTTCCACCATGGTGCGCCGCAGGACGATCACGAAAAACACGCCCAGGAGCCCTCCGATCAGCATGATCATTGTGCTCTCCCAGTAGCGTAAACGGTCCCACACACCACTGATCAGGAAGGCAGGAATGGTAAAAATGGCACCCGCCACAAGGGCCTCTCCCACCGAAGCCGTGGTGCGAGCGATGTTCTCCTCCAGTATCGACCCTTTCATCAGTCGCATGGCGGCCATCGCCACCACGGCGGCCGGAAAGGTGGCGGCCACGGTCAGTCCCACTTTCATACCCAGATAGGCGTTGGCGGAGCCCAACACAACCGCCATCACCACTCCCAGGAGTACCGCTTTGACGGTCAGTTCGGGGAGTTCCGTTTGGGCGGGAACGAACGGCTTGAACTTCTTCTCTTCCGTACGAATCTCATCATCCATTTTGGCCTCCTGTCCGGGAAGATACGGGCGGTGGCGAATTTAGCCCGGAATATGCATAAATTCTCTACTGCATCGCGGAAATCACTCGTCCTGACTGTGTTGCGCTCGGTTGGCCTCCTCAGCGTACCATACAGTACGCTTGCGGGGGCCTCGGTCACGCGCCTTGTCAGGTCGGCGCTTTCAGCGCTTCGTGACGAGAACCTATGCATAATCCGGGCTAGCATGATTTCCACAGAGCCACAATTTCTTTTGCCTGCCGAGCCAAAGTAAAGAATAATCTGGAATCTCCCTTTACGAAGTACCGTCTCTGTTCGGTGGAGCCGGAAATATAGATGGATCAGCTAGCCGGGGGAGGGCTTTCCGAATAGGTGAGTTGATTAACCTAGAATGATTGTGGCACTGGCGGGCGGCGTGGGAGGAACCAAACTTGTGCTGGGGTTCTCCAGACTGCTGTCACGAGATCAATTAACAGTGATTGGAAACACCGGCGACGACCTGGAGATGTTCGGGTTGCGCATCTGTCCTGACCTGGACACCATCGCCTACACACTGGGCGGACAAGTCAACCCGGAAACCGGATGGGGAATAGAGCAGGACACCTTCGCCTGCTTGAAGGCGTTGCAGCAGTTGGGTGCACCGAGTTGGTTCAATCTGGGCGACCGTGACCTGGCCACTCACCTTTGGCGCACCTCACTGCTTCAGCAAGGCCACTCGCTGACTCAGATCACGGAAAAGATGTGCCAGATGTTGGAGGCCAACTGCAGGCTCCTCCCCATGACCGATTCCTACACACCTACTTACCTGGTCACTGATCAGGGTGAGCTTCATCTGCAGGAGTATCTGATCCGGGAGAAGTGCCGCCCGGTGGTTCGGGATCTGAGATACGTGGACACCGAAACTGCTGCTCCCGCTCCCGGAACGTCCGAAGCCATCCTGAAAGCCGAGGGAGTGTTTCTCTGTCCCAGCAATCCTTTCATCAGCATCGGGCCTATACTGGCAGTTCCCGGTATCAGGGAACTGCTGGTTCAGACTGATACTCCGGTCTTTGCCATTACTCCGATTGTGAATCATAGAGCACTGAAAGGACCGGCGGCCAAGATGCTGGAGGAGCTGGGACACCCTGTTTCGCCGGTGGCGGTGGCCAAGCTTTATCAGGATTTTCTGGATGTTTTTGTTCTGGACGAGCAAGATGCTCAACTGAGAAAGGAAATTGAGGCACTGGATCTGAAAGTCATTGTCACCAATACCATCATGAACGACGACCAGGAGAAGGTCCACCTGGCCGAAATACTTCTGGAAATGCTGTGAAGGTCGTTCTCATTCCCGTCAAGGATCCCGATAACGCCAAGCAGCGCCTGGCACACCAGCTCTCTCCTGAACAGCGCCACGACTTGGTTTGGGCCATGCTTGAAGACGTGACCCGCTCGGTCTGCCAATCCACCACACCCGACCGAGTTGTGGTGGTCAGCAGCTCCAAGCCAGTAGTGCGCCATGCGCTGCTCCATGGCTGGGATGTCATCCAGGAAGAAAAACAGGTCTCCGAAAGTGAGTCTGTAGATGCTTCTGCCCAACTCCTGAAGGAGCAGGGAGCCTCCACTCTTCTGCGCCTACCTGCGGACATTCCTCTGCTACAGGCCAAAGACATCGACTCTCTGCTGAACCTGGAAGTGAGGCCCGGCTCTGCTATTCTAGTTCCCTCACACGATCATACAGGGACCAACGCCTTGCTCAGAAATCCTCCCGGCGCCTTCCCTTCCCGCTTCGGGGAGAATAGTTTCTTTCGTCACCGGGAGGAGGCCGAAAGACGGGGAATTCAGTTCACGGTGATTGAGAATCCCCGCATCGCGCTGGACCTGGACGAGCTCTCCGATTTGCTTCACTTTCAGAGTCAGGGGAGCCAGACACAGACAGCCCAGCTGTTGCGACAGTTCGACTGCATCAAGGAGGCTTCCGGGGAGTGAAACAAGATGCCCTCGACTGAGTTACGAATCCTTGCCATTCCTGGAATTCCTGAAATCACGTCCGGTTCAGATCTGGGAACAACCATTGCCCAGTCGGTCCGGCAGGCGAACCTGAAGATCGAAGAGGGGGACATCTTTGTAGTGGCTCAGAAGGTTGTCTCCAAGGCTGAGGGCCAGATCGTGCCACTGGATGCGGTTGAACCTTCCTCCATGGCCCGCCGTTGGGCTGCCGCCCACGACAAGGACGCCAGAGTGATTGAGGTGGTCTTGAGCGAGTCGCAAAGACTGGTGAGAATGGAACGAGGATTGATCATCGCCGAGACCTCTCACGGATTTGTTTGTGCCAATGCCGGGGTCGATACTTCCAACACGGCCCGCGATCAAGTGAGCCTTCTGCCCAAGGACTCAGACGAATCGGCCGCTCAAATCCTCCGTACCCTGGAGGAGGAATTTGAGGTTGAGCTGGCTGTCATCGTGTCGGATACCTTTGGGCGCCCTTGGCGGGAGGGCCAGGTCAACGTGGCCCTGGGCATGGCTGGAATCGCTCCCCTGTTGGACTATCGGGGGCATTCCGACAGTTTCGGACGGGAGCTGGAGGTCACCATTATCGCAGTGGCCGATGAGTTGGCTTCCGCTGCTGAGTTGGTGACAGGCAAGACAACACAAGTGCCGGTGGTGGTGATCAAAGGATTCAGCTATAGCCCGGAGGATGGAGACAGTCACCAGATCGTTCGCCCGCCGGATAAAGATCTCTTCCGTTAACCCCCTGACCGCCTGACCAATGTCGATTGACGAGTGTCGAGTGTCGAATGACCGATGGCAATTGACCATTGTCGAGTGACGAGTGTCGAGTGTCGAATGACCGATGGCCTTCGGCCATTGACAGCTCACAACTGACAGCTCACAATTTTCAGTAGAACACCCGCACATGCGTGTAGTAGCCCGGATCGTAAATTAGGTTGTCGTTGTTCCACTGGTTAGGAGTTCAAATGGTCAGCCGGTCAGGAGGTCAGGTGGTCAGATATCGTTAACGGCTTCAAGTGAGGGAGTACCGAGTCTGGAGTCAGATGCGCAAACAGTCTAATGTATGTAGAAAAAGCAGGGGCTAATGGGAATCATGTCGGGCCTCAGAAGATAGACGGTCTGATCTTCAGCCCACAGCTCTCCACTCGGCAGAGACTGGCCGCTGACCGTCACAGCATCCAGGATCCTATTCTCCAGGGTCAACACCCTCTCCTTAACCCTATCCGCGACCTCGAATCCCAGATACAGGACCAGGCCATCGGAGAAGCTCTGTCTTTCTCCTGATACCTGGCCTCCGTTCACCGTAATGCTCGTCACCCGGAGCGCGCTGTCGGAGCCATGGGGCACTGTCTCAGCGCTGACAACCACTTCATCGGCCCTCAGCACATAGCCCTTCTGAGCTCCGGTAAAGGAAAGCTCCTTGGGATAGGTCATCTGAAGAGTCAGCCGGTGGATCGACACTTCCTCGGACGTCTTAAAGTAGACGGGCATTGAAAACACT
>JAUXKG010000014.1 GCA_030624355.1 Acidobacteriota bacterium | reverse complement strand
AGCGCCGGCCTGGCAAGGCGCGCGACCGAGGTTCCCGCAAGCGTACTGTAGGGTACGCTGAGGAGGCCGGGGGCACCCGCTTGCGGGTCGCGCAACACAGTCAGGACGAGTGATTTCGGCGATGCAGTAGAGAATTTATGCATAATACTGACTACAGACCCTTCAGGGTTTCATCCCGGTTTTCGTACATCTGCTGATAGTAACTGCGATAGGTTCCACTGAGCACATTGTTCACCCAATCAAAGTTTTCTTGGTACCAGTGGATTGTTTCGGCCAATCCCTGCTTGAAGCTGACCTGAGGGGACCAGTCCAGTTCTGTTCGGATCAGTGTGGCATCGATCGCATATCTGCGATCGTGACCTGGACGGTCCTCGACAAACTGGACGAGTTCATGGGATTTTCCGAGATCGTCGAGAATCTGATGGACCACTTCCAGATTTGGTTCCTCCTGGTTACTTCCTATATTGTAGATTTGGCCAGGGCGGCCCTCCAAAAGAACCTTCGCCAGGGCCCGGCAGTGATCGGTAACGTGAATCCAATCGCGGACGTGAAGTCCGTCCCCATAGACAGGAAGTGGCTTGTCCTCCAGAGCGTTCAAAATCATCAAGGGGATCAATTTCTCAGGAAACTGGTAGGGTCCGTAGTTATTGCAACTGCGGGTAATGATAACGTCCATGCCATAAGTCTTGTGGTAGGAGCGAAGCAAAAGATCACCCCCAGCTTTGCTGGCAGCATAGGGACTATTGGGAGACAGCGGACTTTGCTCAGTAAATCTACCCGACTCCTTGAGAGATCCATAAACCTCGTCTGTGGATATTTGTATAAATCGTGAGACCTTTCTTCGCCGGGAAGCTTCCAGCAGGACTTGAGTTCCCTGAATGTTGGTTCGAACAAAGGCGGAGGGGTTCAGAATGCTGCGGTCGACATGGGTTTCCGCCGCGAAATTGATTACGGCATCCACCTCCTGATTCAGAGCCTCTTCAACCTCAATCAGAGAGGAGATGTCCCCTTTGACGAAGCTGTAGCGAGAATCGGTGCACAGGTCAGAGAGATTCTCCAAATTTCCCGCATAGGTCAGGCAGTCAAAGTTGACGAGTTCGATATCTTGGTGACTTTCCAACAGATGGCGGATGAAACTCGAACCGATAAAGCCTGCCCCACCCGTAACCAGTAATTTCATTTTCTTTGAACGATCTGTCTGTTCAGCTGCCCTCTGACTCAAGGGAGGGCTGCTCGCTCATGGCCTGTGCCACCAGGTTGTTTGCGTGCAGCAGCGAGTCGAGTGTTCCGGCATCAGTCCACCAACCTTCCAGGATGTCGTAGGTCATCTCTCCCCACTCGATATAGCAGTTGTTCACGTCGGTAATTTCGAGCTCACCACGCCGGGAGCGCTCCACACTTCGAATAACATCGAAGACTCGATGGTCGTACCAATAGACTCCGGTCACAGCATACTTTGAGGGAGCCACTTGCGGTTTCTCGTGAATCTTTACCACTCGTTCCTCTGATAGTTCCGGAACTCCAAACCGTTGAGGATCAGGCACCGACTTCAATAGAATCTTTGCTCCGCTCCCTTGCCTCTGAAATTTCTCAACGTAGGGACCAATCGAGTTTTCAAGAATGTTGTCACCGAGTACCACGCACAGAGGCTGATCGTCTGCGAAGTCTTCAGTCAGGGACAGAGCTTCAGCGATTCCCCCTTCCCCTTCTTGGTAGGCGTAATGCAGATGGCGAAGCCCAAAATTTTTTCCATTTCCAAGCAGGCGCAAGAAGTCTCCAGCGTTGTTTCCACCTGTGACCACCATGATGTCTTGAATCCCGGCATTGACCAGCATCTCCAGCGGGTAGAAGATCATCGGTTTGTTGTACACCGGCAACAGATGCTTGTTGGTGACCTTTGTCAGGGGCCAAAGTCGAGTTCCCAATCCTCCGGCGAGAATGATCCCTTTCATCTTTTTCCAGCTTCTCCTTGAAA
The DNA here is from genome assembly GCA_030624355.1 of Acidobacteriota bacterium. Lineage (GTDB taxonomy): Bacteria > Acidobacteriota > UBA6911 > RPQK01 > JADFOI01 > JAUXKG01. The sequence goes on along the minus strand of JAUXKG010000014.1, from coordinate 13,354 downwards.
AACAGTATGTTAACCGAAGTCCGTGGAGGCTAGCAATTGGCGGTACAGTCTTTCCGTCTGATCCAGCTTTCTTTCCAAAGTGAAGTTTTCTTCCACTCTTCTCCGTGCCGCATCGCCCATTTGCTGTCTCAAGGGGGCAGATCGAATGAGCTTCAACAAAGCGGAAGCCAGTTTTCCAGGGTGGTCGGGGGAGACCAGAAGACCGGTTTGACCGTCTATGACCAGTTCGGGAATGCCGCCCACGGTAGTGGCCACAACAGGCAGGCGGTTGGCCATGGCAATTAAGATGGCCGAGCTGAGTCCTTCAGAAAGGGAGGGTAGGCAGAAGATGTCGAAATTCTTCACCAGCGCTTCAATGTCGGAACGGAATCCGGTGAAGATGACGTTGTCCTCGATTCCCAGTTGAGTGGTTCTCCGGGCCAGTTTCGAGGCCAGCTTTCCGTCACCGACCAGGACGAAGGTAACATGAGGAAATTGAAGGACAATCTCGGAAGCGGCCTGCAGTAGAATGTCATGCCCTTTTTCAGGGCTCATATGGGCTACAGTGCCCACAACCAAGCCATTCCTGGTTGTCACAGAAGAAGGTTTCTGCAGATCGATCCACTTGACGTCGACTCCTTCGTAGATTACCCGGATCCGTTCAGGGTGAACACCACCCCGTAGCAGGGTTTCCCGGACACTGGCTGACACCGTAACGATTTTTTCCTGTGCCCAGTTGTATTTAAGGCGGCTCAAAGGTGACCGGAGCGGGAAGTTGACACGCCTGGAACTGACCCGAACGGGGACTCGGCACAGTTTGGAGGCCAGCCCTGCGGCAAGGATGACTCGAGGAGTGTTGGAATGGATGACGTCAAAGTCTCTTTTGTGCAGGATTCTCCAAAGCTGACCCAGGGCCAGCGGACTGAACTCGTTACGCTGATTGAAAGGGAGGGTGGGGATGTTTGACTGCTGACCTTTTTGGGTGAGTGCGGAGTGGGTTGGTGTAGCCACCATCACCTGGTGTCCGCGAGCTTTGAGTCCTTGCATCAGAGTGAGGAGCTGTTCCTGCCCTCCTCGCCACACCATGTCGCTGTCCAGGAAGAGAATGTTTAAAGGACGAGACGGGTCATTCTTCATCGCAGGGGTTGGAAGGGAACTCAATCTTTCTGTCTGATTGCATCTCCCATGCTTTCAGATATTTGAACAATGTTGAGCAAGCGGCTAAAAGCGAGACGAAGAGACCAGGAAGACCATCCAGAAAACCGAGTCGGACTAGATAGTTTTTCAGGAAAATGATCGGTGGGTAAAACCCGATGTGGGCCCAGTGAACCCTCCTGCCGCTGTCCAGGTAATCTTGAGCGGCCAGCGTAGAGAAGAGCTCAAGCTGGTGCAGATACTCAGAGATAGAAGAGTAGGTGTAATGGTAAATCTGGCTTTCGAGCCTTCCTGTGGGACCAGACACCCGGAACGACTCGTGTACTCGACCCCCCTCCCAACGTCCTGCCGATTTGGCAAACAGGCGCATCTGCCAGTCGGGGTACCAGGTGGTGTGTGATATCCAACGTCCCATGAAAAAGGTCTTTCGTGCCAATTGGTAGCCTTGGCAATCGCTTTTTTGATCTTTCCACTCTAGGATTTCTTTTCTCAGTTCGGTGCTGAGCATTTCATCGGCGTCCAGGCTCAGCACCCAGTCATAAGTAGCCTGTTCGGTGGCAAACTGTTTCTGAGCACGGTAGCCATCCCACGATCTTTCAATGACGCGATCTGTGTAGCGACGACAGATTTCGGTGGTGGTGTCGGTGCTGTAAGAGTCAACAACGATGATTTCGTCACTCACACTGTGGAGGCTTCTAAGAGCCCGTTCAATCTTCTCTTCTTCGTTATGGGTGATGAGGATGGCCGAGATTTTTTTCACACCTTCGTGCTCACTGTGTACTCGGGGTGTTTTTGGACAACGTCCTCTTGATTATAGTAAATCTGAATCGGTGCTGAATCGTAGAAACTTTTCAGCAGTTGTGAGACCTCCACATCGGATTTGCGAGCCTGCTGAGCCTCCATTCGTCTACGTTCCCGCACCTGGGACAGACAAGCCAGCGCCCGAAAGAAGGAGCGGTAAAAGCCGATGTCCAGGACAAGAATGCGTGTCAGAAAAAGCAGGTTCAGCATGATGAAATGACGGATCAGATAACTGGGGGAATGGAGGTTGATCCAGTGAAAGAGCAACCGATTGCGAAAGGACACCTCTTCGACCAAGTCCCGACGAAAGTGAGCTTTGATAGTGGCGCTCGTTCGATGATGGACGACGCTGCGCGGTTCGTAGTGAACACTCCAACCTCTTTTCCAACCTCGGTAGGAAAGATCGACATCCTCCCAATGGAAGGGAGAAAGAAGCGGGTCAAAGCCACCCAGCAAAGCCAGTTTTTCCCGGCTGTAGGTAGCAAAGCCGCCGACGGCGTAAACAGACAACAGTTGGCGTTTCTCAATCCAGTCGGCTGCTGAAGAAGCGGTGACGTCGTAATTGAAATAAACACTCCAAAATCCCCGTCGGAAGCGACCCAATCGGCCGCCGCCGGCAAAAATAGGGCGGTCCCATTCAAATACCTTGGCAGTTACGGCGAAGACCTCGGGATCCTGGAAGTGGAGTGCATGGTACAGAAAGTAATTTTCCTCAATGCGAACGTCATTGTTGAGTAGAGCCACCACCGGAAAGCGGCATTTGGCGAAACCAGTGTTGCAGGCGGCCGAGAAGCCTTCGTTGCGTTCTCGGTTGATGATCTGAACCTCGGGGAATTCGGATGGTATCGTGCTGGCCGTTTCATCTTGACTACCGTCGTCTACTACAATGATCTCGGTTGGACAACCTGTTCTGCTGCGGTAGAGTCGAGCTGCTTCCTGTACCGAGGGCAGGTTTTCACGCAGCAGGTGGAGTCCGTTCCAGGTGGGTATGACGATGCTGACGGCCAGGGAGGTGGCTGGCTCTTGAATTTCAGGCTTCAATTTCCCCATTCCAAGTTGACTGGTCCGTCGTTCCCTGTGAGCTGTCAGCTATCTCCTGGGTAGTCGGCCAATTGGGTGAAAATTGACTGGGGCCCTAGTTCCTCCTCAATGCGGAGCAACTGATTGTATTTGGCAACACGATCGGTCCGACTGGCCGAGCCGGTCTTGATCTGACCTGCATTAGTGGCCACCGCCAGGTCAGCTATGAACGTATCCTCTGTCTCTCCTGAGCGGTGGGAGATCACGTTGGTATAGCTGTTTACTTTGGCCAATTCAATGACTCGAAGGGTCTCGGTCAGGGTACCGATTTGGTTCAACTTGATCAAGATTGAGTTGGCGACCCCAAGGTCAATTCCCTTCTGCAGGCGCTTGAGGTTGGTGACAAAAAGGTCATCTCCCACCAGCTGAGTCTGATGGCCTACAGCTAGCGTTAGCTGCTGCCATCCATCCCAGTCATCCTGTGACAGACCGTCTTCGATCGAATAAATAGGGTAGGCCTTCAGCCAGCGTTGGTAAAGTTCGAGCATCTCCTGGGTACTCTTGTTGCCGCCTCCCGATTGACTGAAAACGTACTGACCTTCCCTGCTGTAGAATTCACTGGCTGCCACGTCCAGGGCCAACCAGATGTCCTCGCCAGGCCGGTAGCCGGCCTTTTCGATGGCAGTCAGGATCAGTTCAACCGCCTCCTCATTGGATTTCAAATCAGGGGCAAACCCTCCTTCATCTCCTACGGCAGTGTTGTAACCTTTCTCGGACAGGACGTTCCTCAAGCAGTGGAAGGTTTCGACACCCATGCGAAGAGCTTGAACAAAGGATTCCGCCTTTCTTGGCATAATCATGAATTCCTGAAAATCGACGTTATTGTCGGCATGCGCTCCGCCGTTGAGGATATTCATCATCGGCACTGGAAGGGAGTAAGCGTTTGCTCCTCCCAGATACTGGTAAAGAGGAAGGTCCAGCGACTCAGCTGCTGCGCGGGCACAAGCCAGTGACACCGCTAATATGGCATTGGCTCCCAGAGCCTCTTTGTTTTCCGTGCCATCCAGTTCAATCATGGTTTGATCGATCATGATTTGATCCGTTATGGGCAACCCTTCCAGGTTGGGAGCAATGGTTTTCTGGATATTGGCTACTGCCTCAGTGACTCCTTTACCCAGGTATCTGTGTTCGTCTCCATCGCGCAATTCCAGAGCCTCGTGTTCTCCCGTGGAGGCTCCTGAAGGCACCGCCGCCCGACCCAGGAAACCCTGTTCGGTAATCACCTCCGCTTCAACCGTTGGATTTCCCCGCGAATCGAGGATCTCTCTGGCTTGAATCACCTCAATGATGGACATAATCGTTCTCCTGTTGGGCTGCCTGTAAGCCCGTGATAGCGGCAACATTGACCACATCCTCGGGGGTGCAGCCGCGGCTTAGATCATTCATCGCGCGTCCCAGCCCCTGAAGAATGGGCCCAATGGCTTGGGCTCCAGCCAGGCGTTCAGTCAGCTTGTAAGCTATATTGCCAGCATCCAGGTTAGGGAAAATGAGGGTGTTGGCCTCCCCCCTGAGAGGGCTTTCGGGGGCCTTCGAGGCGGCTACTCTTGCTACCAGGGAGGCATCCAATTGAAGCTCACCGTCGGCCAGCAGATTGGAGTCTCTCGCCTTGATTGTTTCCACTGCTTCAACCACCTTGCTCACCATGGGATGGGATGCACTGCCCTTGGTGGAAAAAGAGAGCAGAGCGACACGTGGTTCAACCTCCAGGTATAGACGAGTGTTCTCGGCCGCACAAATGGCAATTTCGGCAAGTTGCGAGGCGGTCGGGTCTGGAACGACTGCGCAGTCGGAAAAGAGGAGTGCCTCGTGAGTTCCCCATAGAGATTGGGTGTCAATCATTATGAAGAAACTGGAGAGGATGGAAACCCCATTCTTGAGACCGATGCACCGCAGGGCTGTGCGAACGGTTTCTCCAGTGGTGTGAACGGCTCCTGCCACGCAGCCGCCGCAGTGGCCTGCTGAGACCATCAAAGCAGAGAAGGAGAGAGGCTCCAGGGACCGCTGGCGCGCTTCCTGCAAAGAGATCCCGCTGGAGCGGGTCCTCTCATAGTAGAGGTCGGCCAGCTCACTCTGGAAGGGCGACTGGTGGGGTGTCACAATCTCAAATTCGGTGGAGAGTCCGCTGTTGCGGGCCACCCGGACGATGTTTTCTTCGAGGCCCACCAGGATTGGCACCGCCATACCCTCTCGAGCCAGAGTGTGGGCGGCCTTCACAATACGAGGATCTTCTCCTTCGGGGAAAATCAGGTGCTGGGGTGCCCTTTTGGCTCGCTGCTGGATTCGCTCCAAGACCGTCATAACGCGCCATGTTGACATGTGAAAAGAGAGCGTGTCAAGATGAGCTCTGTGGGGCTCAAGGTAGAGCGACAAAAGGAAATTTTTCTGTTTATCGCCTCTGGCGAGTTGGTGGCTGGAGATGGTGACGAGCGCATTCGGCAGGAGTTGGACCGAGTGCACGAGTTGGGAAACACTCGAGTGATCCTGGACCTTTCCGATGTTTCTTATCTGGACAGTTCCGTGCTGGGACAACTGATACACGGTCATTCGATATTGGGCAAGGCAGGCGGAGGTTTGAGGTTGGTCAATCCTTCACAAAGGGTGACCGATCTTTTGACGCTGACTCAGTTGATTGCCATCTTCGAGATCTATCCGAGTCGAGAGGAAGCTTTGGCCGGCTGGCTTTAACCCGGATTATGCATAAATTCTCTACTGCATCGCCGAAATCACTCGCCCTGACTGCGTTGCGCGACCCGCTTGCGGGTGCCCCCGGCCTCCTCAGCGTTTCCTACAGTACGCTTGCGGGGGCCTCGGTCGCGCGCCTTGTCAGGCCGGCGCTTTCGGCGCTTCGTGACGAGAACCTATGCATAATCCGCGTTTAACAATGATGGGTCTATCCGGAGTCCTTTTCCCTTCGAATCCGTTCTTGCAGGCGCTTCAGGCTCTCTTCAATCTGTGACTCGGGATTCAGTTGGTGGGCCTTCTGATAGTTTTCCAGCGCCTTCCTGTAGTTTTTCTGCTTTTCGTATAGATAACCCAGACGATTGTAGCCTTCCCAGTTTTCCGGCAACAACTGAACGCTCTTGAGGAGAGCGCTTTCGGCGGCTAGTGCGTGCTCGGCGAACAGGTGGGCTAGGCCCAGATTGAACCATGCTTCCCCGTCCTGGGGGTGTTGATCCGTATAGTTCCGCAGCAGAGAGGTGGCTTTGCCGAAGTCTTTCTCATTGATGGCTTGAATGGCGTCCTGATAGTGCAAGCGAGACAGGTAGCGCTTTGCCTCGAGATCCTCGGGGTTCAAGGCTAGTGCCTGATTCAAAAAGGTCTCGGCTTCTGTTCGCTGGCCCAAATGGTAGCTTGCGATTCCCAGCTGCAAAAGATCGCCCGGATTCCCCCTTTGTATAGATACTGCTTTTTTCAGATCAGAGATCGTTTTTTCAAAATCACTGGTGTTGAAATAGGCGGAGCCCCGCACGTGGTACAACTGGTACTGGTCGCGGGGTGAGCGGGCGTAGCGCTCACCCTTGAGCAGGGTGGCGATACTGTCCCGGTAGGCGCCGGTGTTGTAGTGGGCCAGAGCCAGCCCATGGTAAGAAAAGTAGCCGTCGTTTTTGATTCGCAGAGCGTTTCGAAAGGCAGCGATGGCCTTGTCGTAATTTTTGGTTTTCAGGTAGCAGTCGCCCAGGATTCTGTGACCGCTTTCATAGTCGGGGGAGGATTTAACAATCTGCTCGAATTCAGTGATTGCTTTGGAATATTGTCCCTGCTTGTAGTAGGAGACACCCTTCTGAAAGTCTCCTTGAGCCATCGACAGCCCCGCGGTCAGACTCGCTACCAGTAAATGTAAAAGGCAGTTCTTCATGGTCTTTCATTCGAACACGCCAAAGGCCTTCCAACGTTCGATTTCCGAACGAGTCGGGATCGATATGTTCTGCACATTTAGGTATTTCATAAGATCGAGGACATCAATCATCACGAAATAGGGGACCTGAACCTCGGTCTGAATAATCACAGGTTTTTGAGGGTTCTGTGACATCTTCGTCTGGACATAACCACCCATTTCTTCCAAAGACATTGGCCTCTTGTCTACTATGAACTGTCCCTCCCCAATGATTCTGATGTGAATGGACTCCTCAGGTTGCACATCAAGTTGGGTGGGGTCGTCCTTGGGAAAACTGAACTGCAGTCCTTTTGTGGTGGCAAAGACTGCGGTCAGCATGAAGAAAATAATGAGCAGGAAAGCGATATCGGCCATTGAGGAGGTCGGGATCTCGCTGGTCTGGCGGCTGACTCTTAGTTTCATTGGACACCCCCTCCAGCCTCTCGGTCGGTGAGCAGTCCAATCCTCTTGGCTCCGTTTAATCGAAGCTGCTCGAGAACCTTGTCGACCGACTCATAGCGAACTGAGCGATCCGCTTTGATGACAAATTCCTTCCCGGGTATGAATTCAAGGATCTCACGAGTCACTTGTCCAAGTTGGGCTTCGGAGAGAGCGAAAGACGGTCGCTCCCCATCTGTGAATTTGATAGCGCCGTCCTGGGTAATGGCAACAATAGCAGCATCCTTGCTGACTTCGGTTCGAATTTGCGACTCGGGAAGCTGGACCGAGGTTCGCTCTGGTGAGAAGGAAGTCGTCAGCATGAAAAAAATGATGAGCAGGAAGGCAATATCTGCCATGGAGGCCGTGGGAACCCGCGGCACCACCGGGTTCACATAGTATCTAGCCCGCATATCTCACATCCACTCTAATGCATCGCCGCAATGATCCGGCCTGACTGCGTTCTGCTCGGTCAACTATACGCTCTTAGCCTGAGCCGCCGTCGTCCCTTTTTCCTCAATTTCGCTGAAGGTCTCCAGCAGCATCGAGGAACTGGTTTCCATGTCCAGCGCAAAGCTGGAGACTCGGTTATTGAAGTAGTTGTAAGCGGCTTGAACGGGAAGTGCAATCGTCAGTCCAGTGGCAGTTGTGATGAGAGCCTCAGAAATACCGCTAGCTACCGCTTGAGGGTTCCCCAGGCCGACTTCGGCCAGGTTCTCAAAGGAGTCGATCATTCCGGTCACCGTCCCCAAGAAGCCGAACAAAGGAGCTATATTCGCGATAGTGGCCAACACCCAAAGGCCTTTTTCCAGTTTCGATATTTCGTGCAGTGCAACGCTCTCCATGGCCTTGTCAATTTCATTGTTCGATTTTCCAAAGCGGAGAAGTCCGGACTTCAGAGTGGTGGCCACCGGATGATCAAAGGACTCACAGACCTCCAGCGATCCGCGAAGGTTTCCCTCCAGAAGAGACTCTCGGATACCTGAGAAGATTTCAGCTGTGTCTCCCTGTATGCGCCGATATGCAATAATTCTCTCAATGATGAAGATCAACCCAACGAGAGAGCATATGAGCAAAGGCCACATCATCGGTCCGCCGCGTTGGAAATAATTGAAGACGTTTCCCCCGATCGCGATTAACACCGACGTCTCCTCCACACTCTCTTAGCCGTTTGATAATTCACTGTATATTCTAGACGAGCAATTTGGCTGAAGGTCTCAACCTGCCAGAAAAAAGCCAATGATAGTGCGGGCTGTTGTTGCAAGTCAAACTGACGGGATCTTGATCTTCAGGCGTTTCAGTTTTTCGTTGAGGGTGGTGGCATTGACGCGCAGCAGATGAGCGGCTCTTTTCTGATTCCAATCTGCTTTCTCAAGTGCCGTCGTAATGAGGCCCTTTTCATATTGCAGCACGAGATCCTTCAAACTGGCACCGTTATCGAGCAAGGTCAATTCGCCCACGCTCACCGAGTCGGATTCAAGCAACTCTTGGGGGAGTAAATCTTCGGTGATTCGCCCCTCCCCCGGGGACAGCACAACCGCTCGCTCCAGCACGTTCTCCAGTTCACGAACATTGCCTGGCCAATCGTATTCAATAAACCGCTTCAACACCGCCGGGTCCAGGAAGCAATCAGAACGCTCGTTTTCTTTGCACAGACGGTGGAAAAAATGTTCGACCAGTAGTGGGATATCTTCTTTTCTCTCCCGCAGAGCAGGAAGCTGGAGGGTGATGACGTTCAGCCGATAGTACAAGTCTTCACGGAACTGACGATCCTTAACCGCTACTTTGAGATCGCTGTTGGTGGCAGCAATGATCCGAACGTCCACCTTGATATTCTCTAAACCACCGACTCGACGAAACTCCCTCTCCTGGATCACGCGGAGTAGCTTGACTTGGGTGTCGGTCGGCAGGGTGCCCACCTCGTCCAGAAAGATGGTTCCCCCGGAAGCAATTTCAAACAGGCCTTTCTTGGTCGAACTGGCGCCCGTGAAGGCGCCTTTGACGTGTCCGAACAGCTCACTCTCGAGCAGGTCAATGGGAATGGAGCTGCTGTTGACCGCAACAAATGGGCCGCCGGATCGAGGACTCAGGTTGTGAATCGCCTTAGCTACCAGCTCCTTTCCGGTTCCACTCTCTCCGTTGATCAAAACCGTGCTGCGACGCGGAGCCACTTGGGAAATCAAATCGAAGATTTTCTGTATCCGGTCACTGTTACCAACAAGGTTCTGGAAGCTGGACTGTCCTTTGATCGTTCGTCGGAGATGGCGGTTCTCAATCTCCAGTTTGCGTTTTTTTAGGCCATTGCTGATAACCAGCAGGAGCTCCTCATTGTTGAAGGGCTTCGTGACGAAGTCGAAGGCCCCCGATTTGGTGGCTTTGACTGCGTTATCAATTGAGGCGTATGCGGAAACCATGACCACCACCATGTCCGGATCAAGGCCAAGAATCTCTTCCAGAGTGGCCAGACCACCCTGGCCGGGAAGCATCAGATCGAGAACTACCAGATCGATTGGTTCCTGCCCGATCTGTTCGACACCCTCCTCGCCGGTGCCCGCTGAAAAGATCCGGTATCCTTCTTCGGACAGCAGGGTTGTCAGCACGTCCCGCATGATTTGTTCGTCGTCGATGATCAGAATGGATGGTGGTGACATGACTGGCTAGGGCCTTAACTTACCCGTTCTACTGGAAGACGTAGGCAGAAGGTTGTGCCGATGTCTTGTTGGCTTTCCACGCTGATGCGGCCTGAGTGTTCCTGGATTATTCCATAGCACACCGAAAGACCCAGTCCGCTGCCCTTCCCTACTTCTTTGGTGGTAAAGAATGGATCGTAGATTTTTTTGATGTTCTCCACGGAGATGCCGGTGCCACTGTCTCCTATTTCAACCACCAGCTGTGAATTCTCTTTGTAAGTGGTAAGTCTCAGTTCGCCTCCTTGGGGCATGGCATCTCTGGCGTTCAGCAGGAGATTCATCAGGACCTGCTGTAGTTTTCCTCCGTTGGCAAGGGTTCCGGGAAGTGATGGATCGAGATCCAGTTTGACATCGATGCTGCTATTCCGAAGCTGAGGATCCAGCAGTGAAAGGGTCTCCAGCATCAAAGTGTTGAGGTTGACTACTTCAAAGTCGGTCTCACTGACTCGGGCAAAATTCAGGAGATTGTTGACAATGCTAGCGGCACGGAATGACTGAGACTCAATCTTTTTCAAGAGTGAGTATGACGGAGCGTCGGGGGTAGCTTCCTTGAGCAGCATCTGAACGTAGCTGGAAATACCGGTCAAGGGGGTGTTGACTTCATGTGCGATACCGGCGGTCAACAGCCCAATTGAGGTCAACTTTTCTGCCTGCATAAGTTGATTTTCCAAGCGAACCTTTTCCGTGATATCGTCAAAAACGAGTAGCGTATCCGTTACAATATCGTCTTGAGAAACGAAGGGCGAGAAGGTGATGTTCACCAGACGAGTATGGCCATCCTTCGATTGCAGATGCGTTTTTTGAAGTCGACTGGTGTTTTCTACTATCCAGCGCGGTCCCTCCACCAACCTGCGCATGGATCGCAACAGTTCTGGAGCAAAAACCTCCTCAATATTCTTGCCCAAAACTTCTGAACGGCTCAAGCCACAGATAGTGTCCATGGTGTTGTTCCAAACCTTGACCTTGCCTTCGGGGGTGACGACTAGAACCCCGAGTGTAATGCTCTCTACCACGCTGTCGCTGTACACCTTGAGCTGAGTCAACTGGTGGGCTTTCGACTCCAGCGAGAGGTAAAGCAAGGCGTTGTCAAGGGCAATGGAAGCATAGCCCGCCAACGTCCCGACCAGGTCCAAATCTTCGCTGCTGAGAAGATCTCCGCTGAGGCGTTTCCCCAACCCGAGGAATCCAATCACTCGGCCGTGAACTCGAAGAGGTTGCACGTAGTGGAGTTGCCAATTGAGCAGTTCCTGTTTGACACGATCAATCAATTCGCTGGGTGGCAGAAGGAACAAAGGCTTAAGTGCCCGGTCGAAGTCGGAGAAAACGGCTTCAGGAATGGCAATGGAACCCGGTTTATCCTGGTCGGACTGAGGGTCCTGTATATGGTAAAGCTGGTAGGAATTGTCCTGCGGATTATTCCGCAAGAAGACGGCCACAGGGGCTACATTCAGGGTCTTTCGGACGCGAAGGGAAATCTTTTCGACCAATGGGGTCAATCGAATCTCTGAGGCCAGTGTGGCGCCAAACTCCGATAAAGACTGCCGATAGTCGTATTCTTCCCGGTAAAAGTATCGGTCGATCTGGTTCTGAATCTTGTTTCTCAGGGGCGCGAAAAGAAAGGCCACCAACAGTGCCGAGAGAGTGAACAGCGCGAAGCCTGATTCCGGGGAAAAGCCCTGTATGGCACGACCAATCAGAAGGACAATTCCTACATATAGACCTAACAGGGCGGAACTGGCTAGCACGTAGGCCGCCCCCTGTTTGAAAATCAGTTCGACATCGACGAGCCGGTGTTTGGCGATATCGTATCAGAAGCTCACAGGGATCAGAATCAATGCCAAAACTGAGACTTCCATGTAAGGGGAAATCGGTAAGCCAACTAGGAAAGGCAAGGCGTAAAAACCGACGAAGGGAAGAGTCCCGGCCAAGGTTCCAAGGGCAAGCCACTTCACTTGCAAGCGCTGGATCGGAGAAGGGATCTGGTAACGGGACCAGGCAAGGGTCAAGCTGGCCAAGAGGAAGAAGGAGACAAAGTGTGCCAGATGCAGCCGATCAAAAAAAAGTTGGAAGCTATGGTTTCGAGGAAACCCCATCTGCTGTAGTGCTCCGGAGAACCAAGCTATATGGATGCCCAACAGAAATGTAGCCGGCACATAAAGAACGGTTCTCAAACTGGGGGTTGAGCGGAACAGGGAGAGCGATTGAGGGAAGTTGCAGCAGAAATGCAGGAAAAGAGGTGGCAGCATTAGAAACACTGTAGCCGAACACCAATAGATCAGAAGGTCGAAGAGATCAGCTCTTCCTGAATACCGATACAGGTACAGAACGAAGGCGAACAAGCAAATCAGGTAGAAATGAAAAGCGCCTTGAGCTTTCCAGTGCGCGACGAAGATAAAGAGGCCAATTCCCAGTTGAGTACAGGCCACCAGCGCCAACAGGAAGTCAGTCAGATCGGTGACTGGCACTAGCTCGATTGGCACAGCATAAGAGAGTTGAATTCCTGATCCCGCCTTTTCCACCAGATAGGTAGCCGCGATTCCGGGGGGCAGGGTGTGGGCCAGCAGCTCCAGAACCTCAGCATGGTCGTTCAAGCTAAGGATCTGACTCCCGTTGATGCTGACCAGACGGTCCCCTTGGGACAGGTTGTCGGCGCTGTCGACGACTCTGGGAGCCTCCAATGAGCGGATTTCCACGCCTTGGTCGGTCTGGGTCCAACGGATTCTGTCGGTCGGCTGTCGCCACTCTCGGCGGTCGAGTAAATTAAGCAGCCCCACGTAGATGAACGCCGACGAAAGGATGAGCACAAAAACTGTCTTAAAGTGCCTGAGTAAGACCATCCTTTTCCTCAGAGTCGTCAGTGGTCTGGAAGGCTCAATATTGAGCTAAATAACACTTATAGCAAATTTGGTGCCAGCCTTGCGATATCCATGTGAAACCCTTACAAACACGCACTTGATGGAAGACCGAAGGCCAGAACTCCAGGGCATCGGCGCCGAGGGACAGTAACGGGAATCCATAAATTTGGATTTAAATCCATAATATTGGATATGCAGGGCACTAGTACAGAGGAAGCATAGCATTCAGAGCAGCTTGCTGGCGGCTCCCTAAAATCGGACAGCGATTCCGCCTCGCACGCTTCTGGGATTACGAATCAGAACGATGTTTCCGACAGTTGTCGGGATTTCAGATAGGTCGTCGTTGGTGAGGTTTCGAATGTCCAAGAGGGCCTCAATTTCGTAGGTGGAAAGAAAGTCCAGGCCCACCAGGCTGAAGAATTCGGCGGGCACCGGTACCACTTGTCTCACGAACAGATTGATGCCCTGGTTGCCCGTGTCGT
>JAUXKG010000016.1 GCA_030624355.1 Acidobacteriota bacterium | reverse complement strand
GCCCGGTCCGCTGCCGCCTGCCGCTGTTTCAATCGTCGCTGGGCCGCCTCGATCTTGGCCAGACGGTCTTCCCGCCGTCGCAGTTCTTCGGGAAGTTCGTCGCCTCGGGCTTCCTCTCCGTACAACCGATCTTCCTCGGCATCCACCGCCGCGGCCTGCTCCAATAGCTTGCCAATCTCCTCCCGCACTCGCCTCTCTTCTTTCTTCATCCGACCGTAACTCATCGCCTTGCGCTTGCTCGCATTTGCTTTCACCTTCGATCCATCCAGGGCCAGCGTCCCCAGCTTCAACAGTCCAATCTCTTGCGCCAGTTGGACCACCTGAACGAATAACTCTTCAAACTCCTTCAAGTGCCGTTGCCGAAACTCCGCGATCGTCCGGTGGGCCGGAAAGTTTCCCGCCGCCAGCACCCGAAAGGCCACGTCCTCGTGAAGCTTCTTGGCGATCTTGCGTGACGAGCGCACCCCCGTTGCATACCCATACAGCAGGACCTTCACCATCATCCGGGGATCAAACGGGCAGTTGCGCCGCCCGTCTCCTTCGTAGCACCTATAAAACACGCTCACATCCAAGCGATCCACTGTCTCCGAGATGAAATAAGCTAAATGATCTTCCCGCAACCAATCCTTTGGCGACGGAGGAAGTAAAAACAACTGATTCGGCTGGTAGGGACGAAATGTTGTTGACATACCCTACTTTACTCTACGGGTGTGAACTTCCTGCCGCGCAGACTCCTAGCCGACCTGTTCTGCTGTTCCGAGAGATTTGCTTTCTTGGCCTTCAAAGCAATAGACGCCGAAGAGTGTTGAGATTCGCACCAGCCAGCCTGATCCGCTTCCACTCCATTTCAAACAGGGGGTGTGGTTCACAATCTGAGTATCGGACAGACTCCTGACTCGAATCCAGTCTCCAGGGTGTTATACTGTATAAAGAAGTGCGGAAGCATAGTCCGTTCCTGATGGGAAGCTAATCGATGTCAGTTTACGTCAGTCTGAAAGCAGCCAAGAAGATTCGAGAAACCCTCGACAATCAGAACACGCCTGACGGAGGGCTTCGCCTGGGGGTCAAGGGAGGAGGCTGCTCGGGCTTGAGTTATGTCATTCGGTATGAATCTGAAAAGAGACCAGGTGACAAAATTTTTGAAGAACACGGTGCGAGAGTCTTCGTTGATCTAAAGAGCTATCTGTATTTGAAAGGGACGACGCTCGATTGGCAAGGGACACTCCTGCAGGAAGGATTCGCTTTTCTTAACCCGAATGCCTCTGGATCCTGCAGCTGTGGTTTGTCTTTTACCGTTTAGGAGATACCCGTTCCATTATCACTGACAAGGATATTGAAACCGATCCGGGCAGAGATTGAAAAGAACGATTTTTCAAGATCAGAGCTATGAACATTCTGGCTTACATCACGGATTTGTTCTTTCAGGCTCAGGTCACAGAAACGGCCCAAGCGGCCGGTGTTAATGTAAACATCGTCAGCTCCCTTTACCATTTTCTGCCCAAACTTCGAGAAGAACCTTCGATGGTGCTGATCGACCTGGATGCACAGGGAATCAATCCTGGCGCTTTGATATCCCAAATCAAAGAGGCAGTTCCTCATTTACCGGTCGTCGTTTATTCCGAGCATGTAGAAGAGGACAAGATCGAGCAAGCTCGTCAGTCAGGAGCTGACCATGTGTTGCCAAAATCAGAATTTGCGAAGAATCTGAAGCAGGTTCTGAAAGACTGCGCTCCCACCGATGAGTAGCGCCAGACTGACTCACCGTCAGGTCTATTGCACGTCGCCCTGCGATCTCAATTCCGAAGCTCGTTTCATGACATAGGAACGAATCAGTTCGGTTTGTTCCTGATTGAGCCATCCCTTGAAGGAGGGCATCCCACGAGCTTCCAACATTTTCTCCAGGACGATATCGGGATACATGTCAAAGACCGGTGCGGTCGAGTAGCGCAAATCCTTGATCAATCCGCCTGACACCGCTCCTGGACCATGACACCGGTCACACCAACGGGAAAAGAGCCGTCCTCCCTGTTCGATCTCAGCCGCCGAGGCGGTCAACGAAAGGGAATCGCTAGGAGGTTGCTGGCGCTTGGCAGGAGGAGGAAGCGTGAGCCTGCCGTCCAAAGCGAAGGTCAGGACACGACCGACACTGACAGGGGGGCTCACAGTGGTTGCCGGTCCACCGGAGACCAGAGGGTAGGCTCCTCCCCAGCCGGCCATCAACGAGACATACTGAACGCCGTCCAGTTGATAGGTGACCGGGGCGGCTATCACCCCCGATCCGGCCCACATTTCCCATAGCTTTTCACCGTCATTGGCACGGTAAGCGACGAATCGGCCATCGCCGGTTCCTTGAAAAACGAGATTTCCGGTCGTGGTCAACGTCCCTCCGTTCCAGGGACCGGGGTGTTGGACGCGCCATTCTTCCTTCTGCTCGATCGGATTCCAGGCCAGCAGGTAACCGCTGGGGACCTCCGCAGGAGACTCGGGAACGCCCAAATCGACACCCAGGTGTCGGGTTCCCGGAAGATGTTCAAATGACAGATCCTGTGCGAAACTGGAGGCAAGTTCCTGGGCTGGGATGTAGACCAGTCCGGTCTCGGGGTTGTACGACATGGGCTGCCAGTTGTGGCCACCAAGGGGCCCCGGTTTGACCGTCACTCTCCCACTTCGATAGTCGCTTCCGGGGGCTTCAACCGGACGACCACTTTGCTCGTCAATCTTCAGGGCCCAGTTGACCGGAACGTAGTTGTTGGCTGAGATGAGTTGGCCGTTGGCTCGATCCAGGACGTAGAAGAATCCGTTCTTGGGAGCTTGCATGAGAACTTTTCGCGACTCGCCCTGGATCTCCAGATCAGCCAGTATCATGTGCTGGGTGGCGGTGTAATCCCAGGTGTCCCCTGGGGTCGTTTGATAGTGCCAGACCAGGTCGCCCGTATCTGGTCGCAGAGCCAGGATCGAAGCCAGGAAAAGGTTGTCGCCACCTCCAGGACTTCGAAGGTGGCGATTCCAGGGACTTCCGTTGCCAGTGCCCACATAGAGTAAATCCAAGTCCGGATCGTAGGCGATTGAGTCCCAGACCGTGCCGCCACCTCCCGACTTCCACCACTCCCCGCTCCAGGTTTTGGCAGCCTTCTCAAGGGCCGGAGACTCGAACGGTTCGGATGGGTTGCCGGGGACGGTGTGAAAGCGCCAGAGTTGCTCACCCGTTTCTCCGTCGTAGGCGGAAACATATCCTCGCACGTCGAACTCCGCTCCTGAGTTGCCGATAATCACCTTTCCTCCGATCACTCGCGGTGCGCCGGTGATGGTGTAGGGTTGGCTCTGATCGACGGTGACAACTTCCCAGATCACTTTGCCTGTTTTGGCATTCAGGGCGGCCAATCGCCCATCCAGAGTGCCCGTGTAGACCTTTCCCTGGTAGAGGGCGACTCCCCGGTTGATGACATCGCAACAGGCCCTGTAAGCGTAAGAACGGGGAACCTGGGGGTCCCAATTCCAAATCTCTTTTCCGGTGCGAGCGTCTATCGCGAACACCACACTCCAGGAGGCGGTGGTGTAGAGTATGCCGTCAACCACGAGAGGAGTGGCCTCCAGCCCCCGATAAGTGCGAGTTTCAAAGCTCCAGACAAGGCCCAGACGATCGACGTTTTTATCGTCGATCTGATTCAAGGGACTGAATCTTTGCTCATGATCGGTGAAACCGTGCTTGGACCAATTTTGTGCAAGCTTCGAGTTGCCGTCTTCGGAACTCTCTATCCCACAACTCGCCATCAGTAGAGCTATCAGAATCAGTATGTTGCAGCAGTGTCTCCCGACTATTGTCATACTGGAAACTCTCCCACTATCGCAATTACGGGTCAACTGTTATTCCCGATCGCTGCCAGCATCACGTTGTGTTTGTCGAGTCATTTCTACGGCTACGTCGGTTAATTTGTCGCGCAATGATTCCGGGAACTTGCGAACCGTGATTCGAACGGATTCAATCTTATTGTCCCTTAGCACTGTTTGGCACAGTTCAGAAGCCAATGCTTCGAGGAGGTGGAAACGGCTCTGTTCAACAGTCATTTGGACCTGGCTGACGACCTGACGATAGTCCACTGTAAGCTGAACCTGATCCGTTTTGGCAGCAGCCTCCAGGTCGAGCCCAAGGACTAAATCGATCAGGATCTCCTGGGCTGTCTCTTTCTCTCCGGGGAGAACTCCCAGGTAGGCTGTACAGGAGATGCCGCTAAGAAGAATCTTGTCCATGGTTGAGTTCCTCACTGAATCGAATAATTCGGTTCCAGTAACTCTCAGGATCGACAGACTGAACGTCGTTATGGTGAGCACCGGGAACGATATGCAGATATTTTGAGTCGGTGGGCAGTTGATCAAACAGCAATTGCCCTTGTTCCAATGGGACGATATTGTCCTGATTGCCGTGAAGGATCAGAATCGGAAATGTGGCGCTCCTGAGCTGTTCGATAGTCTCGAATCTATAGGTTGAAAAGAAGCTGAGCAGCTTGAGCACAGGGTAGTGATCGAGTAGAGATCTCAGGGAGGGGAAGCTAGCCTCCAGAATTAAACCGTCCGGTTCCCTGATCCTAGAGGCAAAAGCAGCTACTGATCCTCCCAAAGATCTCCCCCAGTAGATTACCCGAAGGTTGGGGTCATGAATTTCATCCCAAAAGCGTTTCAGGAGTGCTCTGGTGTCCAGATAAAGACCCTTTTCGGACGGGGATCCGGTGCTCTTGCCATAGCCCCGGTAATAAACGGCAAGAACACTGAAGGAGTGTTTGTACATATCGACCAAAAAACTCTGCCAAAGGGATAGATTCCCACCGTTTCCGTGGAAGAAAACCAACTCGGCGATCGGATCAGGCGGCTTCAAGGACCAGGCATAAACGGTCTGTCCGTCCTCGGTGTGAACAGAAATCTCCTTGAACGGTATTCCGACTGCTGTCGGAGTGTAGTCCAGGCCACGAGTGGGAAAAAAGGTCAGGCGGGGCTCAAGAAACGTCACCAGCAACTTCAGGGCAATGAGTCCGCCGGTGAACAAGATAATGAGAGAAAGAATCGTCTTGCCCATGATATCGTTTGTGACTTCCCTTCAGCCGGTGGGGAGAATCAAGATTCTGTTTCTCCCAGAGCTGTTTCCAATCTCTCCAGTGTCCAACCTTCAAAGTTGTCGATTACCAGATCTGCTTCGCACAGTCGGTCAGCAGGGTAGGTTGTAGCAACCGCAATGCACTTCATGCCGGCTGCCTGGACCGCCGGAACTCCGCGATAGGAGTCTTCGATACCGACCACTTCGGACGCCTTCAAGCCAGGCAGATGGGTCTGCAGTCCGCTCAAAGCCTTTTGAAATCCTTCAGGGTGTGGTTTCCCGTTGATCACATCCTCAGCCGCTATGATGGTGAGGAATCGCTTCAGGAGTCCGACGTGCCCCAGGATAAATTCAAT
The DNA here is from genome assembly GCA_030624355.1 of Acidobacteriota bacterium. GTDB lineage: Bacteria > Acidobacteriota > UBA6911 > RPQK01 > JADFOI01 > JAUXKG01. The sequence goes on along the minus strand of JAUXKG010000016.1, from coordinate 9,096 downwards.
TTCCGTTCGTGCCGCTCCCGATGCCACTGCCAGAAAGACCTCTGGTGGAAGTTGATTCACAAAACAGACCGACGGCTCTATCATTGGCGGTTCCTTTTCCACCATATCCAGATACTCTTGGGATTTGAGTTTCATTAGATGGTTGATCGTTTTGGGCTCTATCGACCCACCGTGATCACGGAGGAAATTGAGAAAAAAATTCTTATCATCGTAGGGCAGGTAGCTTTCGCGATACTCTTCCCAATTCAACGTCCATCCCGCCCTCTCCAGAGTTTGTTTAAACGCTTGAAAGTGAAGGGGTTCGTCATCTACAAGGACGCCATTAAAGTCAAAAATCATGCCAAGGATTTTCATCAGAACTCTGTTTATACCACGGATTGACAAGTCAAAAGGACCCTGTTGAAATGAGAATAGACGGAGGTGCTGTAGTGGAAGGATACGAAGCGGTGTTGGAGGCGGTTGGGTTCTTTGAAATATCTGATCAGGGAAAGATCGAAGTTAAGGGAACTGACCGAGTGACTTTCCTTCATTCGATGATCAGTAATGACGTCGATGGCTTGATGGAGTGGAATGGACACTATGGTGCATTTCTAACGGCCAGGGGGAGAATTGTCTCGGATTTTCACTACTATAAATTGCCCGATTACATCATTATCGACGTAAGGAATGATCTTTTAGGCAAGACCATCCAAACCCTTGAAAAGTACGTAGTCATGGATGAGGTCTACCTGGAAGATATCTCTGCGACTAAGCGGCATTTCTCTCTTCAAGGACCACGTTCACTGGATTTGCTCCAGGCCCTTTTCGGATCGTCAGGACCGTCAACCCAATATGGGATGCAGGAGCAGAAATGGGAGGACCAGTTGGTGTGGGTGATTCGAAAAGATCAAATATCAAGATTGGGCTTCGAGATCATTCTTCCTTTGCCGGTGGGTGATCGACTCCAGCAGGCCATCCTGGAGAAGGGAGAGAGGTTGGGTCTGCGAAGAGTCAGTGAGGCCGCCCTGGAAATCTTGCGTGTGGAGTCCAAGCTTCCCCGGTACGGTGTAGATATGGATGAGAATCGCTATCCGATGGAGGCACAACTGCACGAGGCGATTAGTCTGACCAAGGGTTGCTATATTGGACAGGAGGTTGTTGCCAAAGCGACTCATGTTGGAGGTGTGGCGAATCTTTTGATGGGATTGAAATTCAAGGATTCAGTTGTCCCACCAAAGGACTCTCCTGTCAAAGACGGGGACAAGCAGATCGGTATCATCACCAGTGCGGTTTTTTCACCTCGCCTGGGGTGCCCGATAGCACTGGCCTATTTGAAGCGTCCCTTTGCCCGTGCCGGGGAGCAGTATAATGTCGATACGCATGAGAGAGAAGGTCTTGCTGCCGAGGTTGTAGAGAAGTTCACTTGAGGATGGTGCTCTGTGAGTAAGAAAACAGCGGGTAAGAGGTTGAGTGAGCTGGTAGGCACTCCCCTGCGTGAGATTGAGGAGGAGTATATTTCCGTTGCCGAGATGCAGCGCCGCATCATGCCGGATCCGGAACGCCTTGAAGTTTTTGGAGACTACGATATCTCTGGTAAAACCGTCCCTATTGCCGTGGTAGGGGGAGACTATTATGACTTCATCGATCTGGACGGAAGGTTTGGCATCAAAGGCAAGATGGGCATAGTTATTGCCGATGCGTCCGGTCATGGTCTGGCGGCCGCGATGCTGATTCGTGACTTCAATACCGCGTTGTACATGGGAATATCGTATGAATCCGACTATCTGCAAGACACGACGCCGCTTCTTGTCAAGAAAATCAACAGGCGAATGTATCGTTCCTCCCAGGATAATCAGTTCATTTCCGCTTTCTACGGAGAGCTGCAATTGAGCGGAGTTCTTCGTTACATCAATGCTGGACATTACAGCGGACTGGTTTTCAAGGAAAAAGAAGTCCTGTCTCTGGATGTAGGGGGACCTGTGTTGGGAGTCTTTCGGAAAGTACCCAACGGTTATGATGTGGGAGAGGTTTGCCTGAAGAGAGGGGATCTATGTGTCTGTTACACAGACGGTATTATTGAAGCCAGCAATGGAGCTGAGGAGTACGGTGTTGATCGTCTGAAACTGGTGGTCCAGGAGAATCGTCAAAAGAACGCCCGGGCCATTCGGAATTGTGTGCTTGAGGATGTGGAGAACTTTAGTCAGGAAGATGGGCAGCACGACGATCGAACGGTAATGATCATCAAAAGAAAACTCAGTGAATGATCTGGCCGCTGTCGGCCAGGCAAGTGACACAATGGATCGGCGAAGGCCACGGCTTTTCCGATTCTGGAACCACCTCCTGAAATCATTGCGAAAGCTGTTTCGAGAGAGACTCCCAAGCCGAGTGAAGAGAAATGGAATTCAGGACAGCCGTTCCTTGACGGCTTTGACAATGTTGGCTGCGTTGATTCCAAAGGCATCCAGAAGTTGAGCGGAGGGTCCCGAGCGAGGTAAGCCGGTCACGGCTAGTTTACGGAATTTGCAGGGTTCGCCAGCCAGGGCACTTGCAACGGCGTCACCCAGCCCGCCCTCAGGGTAATGATCTTCTACCGTAATGATGGTTCCGGTCTCGCGTGCTGCCTTTCGAAGCGTTGTCTCGTCCAATGGTTTAATGCTGTACAGATCAATGATCCGAACCTTCAGGTTATCCTGGAGGAGCTCTTCATAAGCCTTGAGTGCCTCATGTAGCGTAATTCCGGCAGCCACGATCGTGGCTTGGTCTTCACCGCTGCCCTTCACAACCTTGCTTCCTCCAATAGCAAACTCCTCCTCCTCGGAGTAGAGAATAGGAGTTTTTGGCCGAGAGGTTCGAATATAGACAATGCCTTGAGTCTGTGCGGCCAGAGCTACCAGGCGTTCAGCGCATACGGCATCGGAGGGATAGAGCACCGTGGAACCGGCAATGGCCCGCATCATCGCCAAGTCCTCCAGACCCATTTGGGAAGGTCCATCTTCACCAATGGAAACACCGGCGTGAGAACCGCAGAGTTTCAAATTGGCCTGTGAGATGGCAGCCATCCGAATCTGGTCGTAGGCTCTTGTCAGAAAGCAGGCGAAGGTAGAGGCAAACGGAATCATTCCCGAGGCACTGAGACCGGCTGCCACTCCCACCATGTTCTGTTCTGCAATGAAGCATTCAAAAAACCGCTCTGGATGCTGTTTAAGAAAGTCCTGAGAATAGGTGGAGTTCTTGGTGTCGCCATCCAGTGCCACGACAGCAGGATTTGCCGCTCCCAGCTTGGCAAGGGAGGTGCCGTAGGCTTGGCGTGTGGCAACTTGCTGGTCGGCTTCGTAATCAGGTGGTTCAACGGAAAATTCAGCAGTCTGATTCGGCAGGGACCTGGCAGAAGCCGAACCTTTTTTTTCAGGAGGGTGGACTCGGAGTTCAACTTCCAATTCCAGGGAATCTCCAATCTCCTGTAGGGCCTGTTCCATCTGTTCCCCAGCCGGAACAGGCTTCCCGTGCCATCCATCCTGATCCTCCATGAAGGAAACTCCCTTGCCTTTGAGAGTGTGAGCGATGATGGCGGCAGGCTGTCCCCGGACCGCTGTGCAGGCTTCCAGGCTGCTGACGATCTCAGATACGTCGTGGCCATCGACGATTTGAGTGTGCCACCCGAAGGCGGCCAGGCGCTGTTGGTAAACTTGCAGGTCATGTTGATACATGGTGGCCTGGCTCTGACCCAGACGGTTAATGTCCCAAACGGCAATCAGGTTATCCAGATTGTAGTGGCTGGCCAGTGCCGCCGCTTCCCAAACAGATCCCTCTGCACTCTCTCCGTCACCCATCAGCACGAAAATCCGGTTGCCTGTGTTTTTTAGACGTGCCGCCAGTGCCATTCCGACAGCGATTGACAGGCCTTGTCCCAAAGAACCGGTAGCCGTTTCTACCCAGCGGTTTCGAGGAGTAGGATGGCCCTCCAAGTCACTGTCAATTTGCCTTAAGGTCTTTAGCTTGTCGGTAGGAAAAGCACCTGCTTCGGCCCAGGCTCCCCACAGAATCGGTGCGGCATGTCCCTTGGAGAGGACGAAACGATCGTTGAAAGGGTTCTCTGGCTTCTCAACCTGGTAACGGAGGAAGTGGAAAAAGAGGGTCGAGATCAGTTCGGCGCAGGAAAAGCAGGAGGATGGATGTCCAGAACCCGCTTCAGAAGTTGAAGTTAGCGAGTGGCTGCGCAGACGGTTCGCAATCGTTTGATGTGTTTTCAAGTGAGAAGGATTATTCTGACGGGTAGAGTCGTCTTTCATGGCTATCGGGCAGCGTACTATATTAGAGGGTATGGGCGCTGTCAACAGTAGCTTTAGTAGCTGGGAAGATACGGTCAGGCTGGTATCCTATCCCCCTTTTTGCTTCTATCGTAAGCCGAGGGGACAGGACAAAGAGAGCAGGTACTTAGTTGTCCGCTAAGCGATTAGAACTGTAAGGACTCGCCGCAGCCACAGCTGCCTGTCACATTTGGGTTGTTGAACTTGAACCCTGCTCCCTGGACAGTCTCTACATAGTCAATCTCGGTACCATCCAGATAAAGCATGCTCTGTTCGTCGACAAAGACTCTTAGGCCTTCCAGCTCCACGATCTGGTCTCCTTGCTTTTCGTCACTCTCTAGATTCAACGAGTATTGGAAACCGGAACATCCGCCACCAACGACCGCCACTCGGATGCCGGCAAACTTTCCGCTCTCGGCCGCAATCACCTCTCTGACCCTACTTACCGCCTGCTCAGTCAACTGAATCATCGCCAAACGTCTCCTTTCGAGAAACAGACCAATACTATTGTAGGGATATGACGCCGAGAAGTTCAATCCCAAAGATGGTTTAGCCCGGATAATGCATTAGTTGTCTACTGCAGTGCCACAATCATCCACGCTGACAGCGTTGTGCTGCCTTGGGCTCCTCAGCGTACTGCACGAGTACGCCTGCGGTGCCCTTCGTTGCACGCCTTGTCATCGCGGCGCCTGCAGCACTTCGTCACGACAACCTATACATAATCCGGGCTAGACGTCATCCAGAAGGACGACGATCGGCGAAGAAATCCTGAAGCATTCGACGACAGGGCTCTGCCAGGATTCCCTCTATCACTTCAACATCGTGGTTGAACAGACCCTCAGTCAGCAGGGAAGCTTTGGAAAAGACGGCACCAGTTTTACTGTCCCGGGCTCCAAAGACCAGGCGTTTGACCCGAGCCCAAAGTAGGGCTCCTGCACACATGGCGCAGGGTTCTATCGTGACATAGATGTCTACATCGTTCAGGCGATAGTTCGACAAGAGATGCCCGGCCTGACGCACAACCAGCAATTCAGCGTGGGCCGTGGGGTCGTGCAGTTGAATGCTGCGATTGTGATTTTTGGCGATGACCCGTTCTCCGGCCACAGCTACCGCCCCGATGGGGACCTCACCTTCCTGCTCGGCCTGGCCGGCCTCCTCCAATGCTAGTCGCATCCACTCTTCCATGGCGGCTTATCTCTCCCCGTATCTTCAACCTCGGTGATAAGGCAGGGAATCAGTCTGAACAGTTGCTTCCAGCAGGGGAAAAGCCTCTTGGACTCGGTAGTCGGACGAGTCCCGGTGACTCAGTCTGTCTCCTTCGCCAACAGGTGCTGAGCGATTTGTTCCCACTCCTTCTCTAGCTCTTCTTCGGCTTCCGGACGTCCTGCCCTGTTGTACCAGTAAAGGGCGTTGCCGAGATCCCCCTCCTTCCGATGCAAGTAGGCGTGAACCCAGGAGGCATCGGAAGTGCGAATGTTCTGGACAATTTCATGAGCTTTTCGCCAATCTCCTTGGCAGTCATGCCAGAGCGCCTGAAGAATGTTGGAGAGGCCCTGAGGGGGCTTCTCACCCTCCTTTAACAACTGTTTGAACTCGGCAAAAGTCATACTGCCTCTTGAATCGTAGCTTCGAACTATTCTCTCAAACTTTTTGGCGGCCCGCCCGGATTAATATCTGATGCGGTTATTCATGGCGGTGAGAAATGCGGGTTAAAGGTAGCAGGCTGAGCCTTCTCACGATCGGCTCCAGATCGACAGTCGCCAGTTTCAGCAGATCAAACGGATTTTGGGCGCTCCCTAATCGAGTTCCTGTTCGACATATTTCTTGACAAGGTCTGTGGAGGTGAGTAGGTCGAACAGGTCGGCATCGATATGATTGTCTTTCATCTCTTCCAAGACCCGGACGGCTTTCTCCGGTGTCATGGCTGTTTTGTAGGGTCGATCGCGGGCCGTGAGCGCCTCGAAAATATCTGCTATCGCAATAATCCGGGTCTGCAGTGACAGCTGGTCCGCACTTAAGCCCAGAGGGTAGCCGGTCCCATCCAGTTTTTCGTGGTGGCCACCGGCATATTCAGGGACCCGCTCCAGCTTTTTCGGGAAGGGAAGTCCACTGAGCATTCGAATACTCATCGAGGCATGACTCTCGATGATTTTTCGTTCTGCGAGTGTGAGGTTTCCTCTTCGGACCATGAGGTTTTCCAGTTCATCTTCGGTTAGATACGGATGCTCCTCTCCGTCGAGGCGATAGGTGTGTTGGGAAATCTCCTTCAGCCGTCCGATATCTTCATCATCCAAAGGCTTGCCCGATTTGTTGCATCGGATCACGCATTCCTCATACTGCCTTAGAGTCCCTAGGTCCCCTTCCAATTCCTTCTCCAGCTCTTCAACACCAGCTGTGTCGAGCTGCCCAGCGTCCAATAGCTGGACTTTACGAGACCAGAACTCGTTTTGCTTGAGTTGTTTGATCAGTTCAAAACGAGTTTCGATCAGGAGGACGCGGTCAAAAACACGCTCCAGTTTGGTTCGTTTGCTGACCACGTGTTCGGGAAGCACAATCTTGCCTATGTCGTGCATCCAGGCTGCCACTCGCAGCTCTTCCAGCTCATCTTCGTTGAAGTGGACGCTGGCAAACCGACCTTCCCGGGTAGCATTGATCTTTCTGGCGATCATCATGGTGAGCTTGGTCACTCGCCGAATATGGTCTCCCGTATAGGGAGATTTTTCGTCGATTGCGCCGGCAATCGTCTGGATGAAGGAGTCGAACAGGTCGGCCAAGTTTTCGATCAACTTTCGATTAGTCAAGGCCACTGCTGCCTGAGAGGCTAGGGAAGCGATCAAGCCAACAATTTTCGGGCTGAAGGCCACAACCTGCTGTGTTTCCGGGTCAGTCGCATTGATTAGCTGTAAGACACCGATGATGGTTTCTTCATGATTTTTCATCGGGATCACTAGAATCGATTTGGATCGATAGCCACTGGCTTCATCGTATTTTCGGGCTCCGCTGAAATCGAAGCCCTCTGCTTCGTACAGGTCGGGAATGTTGACGGTCTCGTCAGTCAAGGCCACGTAGGAGGAAACGTTGGTTTTGTTAGGATGGCCGTGGACCTCAAATGGAACCGGCGGGAAAGGGATCTCTATGCCGCTGGTTCCGCCCATTCGTATGTTCATCGACTCGTTCTGGAAAATCCCAAATTCGAGATGCTTCTGTTCCGGGTCGACGATATAGAGTGTCCCCCCATCGGCTGTACTCAATCTCCTTGCCCCTTCGACAATCAGTTCAAGAATCTTGTTGATGTCTTTTTCAGCAGACAGCGCGATTCCGATTTCCGCAAGATGTTTTGTGTCGGTCGTATCCATAGTGAAAAAGGTGCGTCTATTGTTATCCTTTGGACGTGGTTTTGTAAACAGTGCTCAGGATCAGCTCAAAACCAGAACCTTCCGGTGCCTCGTCGGTTTCTCAGGTGCTGTACTTGTAAGAAAGGAAAAACTTGAAGAGAGGAAGACTGCGTTCGGTAAACTGGATGAACTGTGAAATCCACAGCCCCAGGTGGCAATTAAATCTGAGTTCGGCAGGTGGGTGGTCTCAGGCGCGGGATTCCCGCCTGAGGGCCAAGGCATTTAGCAGCTTTTTCAACCAATCAACACCTTTTCTCTCAAGCAAAGGCCTACTGTCGGCTGCCAACTTGTTTACCAGAGCTCGGAGAAGCATCAGACTGTTTTGTTGAAAACTGATGAAATAGATGCCAAACCCATGCATGGCTACCTCTTCCTCTGACAAGAGACTAGCGTGAATGACCCGGGCACCCATTTTCAGCTTCCAGCCGTCTCGGGTTTCAAACTCCAATTCAATCACCCCATTGTATTCAGGAGGTTGGCTGGTCTCAACAAAGGCACCATCCAGTCCTAGATTCCGCAGATGTCCGCTATACCTGCCATTTGTATGGCTGAACTGGCAGGGAATCGACAAAGGGTAGCGCTGGCTGTTTCTCACCTCAAAGCTGACGTGGGTAACCATGGATACAGTCTAGTAGAGGTGATGATCGAGTAGTGGTGACCGCGATCACTCTTTTCCAAGTCCAAAGGGAAAAAGCCAGGCCAAAGGCGGTTTCTGGGGTGGTATCGGTGAGGCTGTCATCCTGAGGGGACGGCTATAGGGTGTCTGGGACAGGCTCGAATTCCAGGAGCTTGGCAGCCGTATCAGGTTCAGAAAACACAAAGATGTCGTGATTTTCAATCAGCCCCTGTTCGGAGAGGCTCAGTTCGTTTCCTTCGGCTCTCAGGACGCAGTAACCACATTCACGCAAGCTGTTTTGAATCGAGACATTTCGAGATTGAAAAGCCTGTTGGTCACCCGTCCACAGAACTTCGCAGATCACGACCGGTTGTGCCGACTTGAGAATGCCGGCCAGTCCCCGGAGGATTTCCGCTTCGAATCCCTCTGCATCGATCTTGATGAGGGCCGGCTGCGGCATACCGCTTAGGATCAGGGCCTGCTCTGCTTCCAGAATCAAAGCAGGGCGGGCCATGTCAGAGGAGTGGTGGGACTCAGGAACCAGTGTGGCGCAAAGATCGGAAGGATTGGCCAGCCGAAGGGGTGCTACCTTCGGCTGGTCACCAAGCCCGACTGGCAGGACCATGCAGTCCTGCCAGTCGTTCAGGTCGATGATCTCTTGAACGTATGCAGCGGCATAGCAGTTGGGTTCGAATCCGACGTAGCTACCTTTCGGGAACAGCGACTTGTAGCGCAGCAATGTCTGACCGAGCCGCCAGTTCGTCTCGCCGATGCGGTCCCAGTCTCCCATGTTCTTGTC
>JAUXKG010000230.1 GCA_030624355.1 Acidobacteriota bacterium | reverse complement strand
TGTATGCCATTCCCTGGTAGCCATGAATGAGAGGCAAACTGCTTTATTGGTTGCCAGCTGTGGTCTGTGCCACTGTCATCTTTATCCTTTCTGAACAAAGCAGCGTTAGCGGGATGCAACTCATTCCCGACTACTTGGCGCATGCTCTGGAATATGCTGTTTTTGCGCTGACTCTGGTGTGGGGTGCCAGTGCCGGCTGGGCCAATCGGTTGACCCCGACCGGTGTGATGGGCGTCTGGACGATCGCTTTTCTATATGCTGTGAGTGATGAGTTTCACCAGTCTTTTGTTCCAGGTCGGCAAGCCTCTGTTGGCGATGTTGCCGCCGATTCTGCAGGTGCATTTCTTGGTTTGATCATCGTTTGCCTTGTCATGAAAGGGAGATGGCGGGCAGCTGCAGAATGCTCTTCAGAACTTAGAGACGATCTGGAAGCAGTCATGAGGGTGTCTTCAACCACTTCGACGCACCCTCATTCTCTTCTGGCTGCATTTGAGAAGGTCTTGGAGAGTCGTCCCTTTTTGCCGCCTATCTGGTTGAAGGGCGCTCATCTGCAGACTTTGGCCGCCTCGCTGGTCAAGAGAGAGTATTTGTGGGGCTGGAGCGACAGCCAGCAACAGTTCATGGATCTGTCAGACGGATCACGAGTCATGGCTGTCTGCATCTGGAAGTGTTCTTCCGCTCCGACGCTGCTGGCCGTCCATGGGATGGGTGGTTCGAGTCACTCGACTTATATGCAGGGCCTTTCGCACAAGGCTTATCGAGAGGGATGGAACGCCATACTGCTGAACTTGTACAACCAGAATCGTGAGCTCTGCAGGCCCAAGATTTTCCATGCCGGAGTCAGTTCTGACGTCGGTGAGATCATTGAGCAGTTGATTGACAGAAACGATCTGCGGGAAGTCTTTCTGGTAGGAGCTTCAATGGGAGGGAACATTCTCTTGAAGCTGCTGGGCGAAAGGGGCTCACAGTTCCCGCAGCAGGTCAGGGCGGCCGCCGTCATCTCTCCTCTTGTCGATTTGCTCACCAGTGCTCGGATCCTGGAGAAGCCGTCCAATTTCCTGTTTCAACACCACTTTGTCAAGAATTTCAAGAAGCGAATCAGAGAGCAGAGTGTCGAATTGGATCGGTTTGCCGATTTGGACATTCTGATGAATATCAAGACCGTGCGCGAATATGATCAATTCTTGACCGCCCCCTTGTCCGGATTTCGTGATGTGTCTGAGTACTACCGGGCAGCCAGCTCTCAACCCTTTCTGAAAGACGTTCGAGTTCCCACCCTGTTGCTCCACTCCAGGGACGATCCGCTGATTCCATGGGAACCCTTTATGCTGCCGGAGGTTCGCTCCAACCGATCACTGCTGGTCGGCCTGATGTCCGCCGGGGGGCACCTGGGATTCATTGAACGGGACAGGCAGCAGGACGTGGACCGCCGCTGGGCGGAGAATCGCGTCATTGACTTTTTTCGCTTTTCCAGAAACCTGACCACCTGACCCCTGAACAGTGTCGATTGACGAATGTCGAATGTCGACTTCCCGGGGGGACAATTGATCATTGTCGATTGACGAGTGTCGAGTGTCGAGTGGCGAATTCCCGGGGGGACAACTGACCTCTGGCCTTCGGCCGCTGACAACTGACAGCTGACAAGCGACAGGAAGACACCTTTCTTAATCCGTGTCCATCCGTGTCTGGCCTGCGGCCGCTGACAGCTGACAAGGGGGTACAGCTAACAACCTCTGAATCCGTGTTAATCCGTGTTAATCCGTGTCTAATCCGTGTATCCTGCCCTGCATGGGAATTGTCAATGAGGGAATTGAAGACTATCTATCGGACATTCTTCCCCAGGTAGATCCGGTTCTGAAGGAGATGGAGTCACGTGCCCGTGAGCAGGAATTTCCCATTGTCGGGCCGTTGGTGGGCAGGCTGCTCTACCAGCTTGTTTGTCTGATGAAGGCTGGGAGAATACTTGAGCTGGGATCGGGTTTTGGGTATTCAGGGTACTGGTTCGGAAGGGCTTTAGACGAGTTGGGTGAGATCCACCTGACCGAGTTCTCTGAGGAGAACCTGGAGTTGGCCAGAAGTTTCTTTGCTCAAGGCAAGATTCGCTGTGAGGCTCACTTCCATCAGGGAGACGGTGTGGAGATCCTGGAGAGCTTGGAAGGGCAGTTCGACATCATCTTTAATGATGTGGACAAGCACCGGTATCCGGAAGTTCTGCCAAAAGCGGCGGCTCGACTGCGCCGCGGGGGTCTTCTCATCTCCGACAATGTTCTTTGGCACGGCCGCGTTGTGGAATCCGACCCTGATGAAACGACCCGGAAGGTTTTAGAGTACAACCGCCTTATTTTTGAAGACTCTAACTTCTTCTCCAGCATCATCCCGATCCGGGACGGGGTTTCGTTCAGCCTGAAACAATAAATGCCTCGCTTCTTTTTACAGTCGGGCGTAGTTAGCCTCTGTGACAAGCGTCCCCCCCTACCATTTGCCCAGTCAACGGCTCTTCGAAGTGGATTGGGCCGCTTTGTCGGAGATTGAACTGCTGGCCTTGCTGCTCGGTCCAGGGAGTCAGGAAAGCCGCGCCCTGTGTGACGCTCAGAGACTGCTTGAGACAGTGGGCTGTCTCCAAAGGTTGAAGGAGGCCAGTTACTCGGAGATTTGCAGTGGAGGATTGAGCAAAAAGAAAGCCTTGGCGGTTCTGGCAGCCATTCAACTTTGGCGGCGGGCGACAGCGATCCCTCTGGTCTCCGGACAGTCCTTTCGCTCCAGTCTCGACATCTTTCGTCACTTTCAGACGATGGTCGAGGGACTCAAGAAGGAGTGCTTCTGGAATATCCTCCTGGACGGCAAGAATCGTATGCTCCGGGTGGTTCGAATCTCTGAAGGGTCGTTAACTTCTTCTTTGGTTCATCCCCGTGAGGTCTACCGGCCAGCCATTCGGGAGGCTGCCGCCGGTGTTGTATTTGTACACAACCATCCCAGTGGAGATCCGAATCCCAGCCGGGAAGATGTTGAGATAACTGAGCGGCTAGTGAAGAGTGGTCAACTTGTGGGCATTCGAGCCCTGGACCACGTCATCATGGGCACTGACCAATACTTTAGTTTTGCCGATCAAGGCTTGTTGTTGAACCGCTCCCACGGCGGCCACTCATGACATCGCTTTTTCATGTCAGTACCGGTTGATGTGGCTAACCCGGATTATTCATAGGTTCTTGTCACGAAGTGGTGAAAGCGCCGCGATGACAAGGAGTGCAACGAAGGGCCCCGCAGGCGTACTCGTGCAGTCCGCCGAGGAGCCCAAGGCAGCACAACACAGTCAGCGCGGATGATTGCGGCACTGCAGTAGAGAATTTATGAATAATCCGGGTTAAAAGAAGTCCATTCGCGAGCCAAGCGGGAAAATGGGGTTGTCTCCAGGCGAGAGTGTACCCATAATATAGATAAGTCGGAAGGGGGTTGTTCAGTCCCCGGACCTTAGGGAGTCAGGCAGGAGGGAACAGTGTTAAAACAGTCCATTCTGATCTCTACCGTTCTCTTCGGGTTGTGGTTCAGTTCCCCTGCACTCGAAGGCCAGCAGCGTCCGACTGCCGGTAGCTTGGCTGAATCCTCGCGTGTGAGGGCCATCTTTCATTACTTTCAGGCAGCTAGTTTGTACCGGCAGCAAAATCTGATAGGGGCACTCAGCAATTATCAGGAAGCCGTCCGGTGGGACCCCCAATTTGCCGAGGCCTACAACAATCTCGGTACTATTTACTTCCAGAGAGGAAATTACGGAAGAGCTGCGGAGGCCTATCAGGAGGCTCTGGCTCTTCGGGAGAATTTTGCTGAAGCACATTGTAATCTGGGTGCGGCTTATGCCCTGTTAGCTCAGCGGATGAGCTCATCCGTGTACCGGCGAAAAGCGATTTTCCACTCTGAGCAAGCGATCCAGTTGAATCCCAACCTGGCAGAGCCCTACAACACGCTGGGCATCATGTACCATCGACAGGGTCTGGACCATCGGGCCTCTGAATTCTTCATGAAGGCGAAACAAGTACGGCCCGATTATATCGATGCCCGCAACAACTTGGGATATACACTGAGTCGGATCGAGCGTCTGGACCTGGCATCGAAGGAATTGCAGGGGGCCCTGGCTCTGGATGGTAGGTTTGCGGCTGCCCGGCACAATCTGGGAATTCTCAACTACCAGAAGGGAGATAACGAGTCCGCCATTCAGGAACTTCAGAGGACGATCACCGACAATCCTGGTTTTATGGTGTCCTATGTTGAGTTGGCTGCCATGCACCTGAGGCAGTCCAATGCACCGGAGGCCTTGCAGGTTATTCAGAAAGCCGCCGAGATCGATCCCGAATCGGCTACGGTTCAAAACATGTTGGGGCTGTGCCAGCTCGAGATGAAAAAACCCGATGAGGCATTTAAGGCCTTTCAAAGATCGGTCGAACTCGATGATAGTTTTCCCGATTACCACAGTAACATAGGGTTCATTCTGGTTCTTCGGGGAGACTTCGATGCGGCTCTGAAAGAGCTGGATCGAGCGACCGCATTGGATGAGCGGCTTCCCTATCCTTACAGATACCGGGGAGATGTCTTCTTTCGCAAAGGGGACTCCAAGCGAGCCATTGAAAACTACTCTCGTTACCTTCAGTTGCTTCCCGAGGCAGCTGACGGAGGCGAAGTTTATTCGCGACTGAAGGTGTTGCGCTCCCTGGACAGCGATTCAGAGGGTTAGCCCTTTCCTACCGATTTTCTGCCACTGCAGGGAATCAGGCTCGCCTCCACAAGCGAACGGCGACTACCGGGAAAAAATCCAATCATGACAGAAACGGAGCAAACTCAATGGTCGAATTAGATGAGGTTTCACTCCAGATCCAATGGCCCCGGGACCGCAGATTCCAGCTGGTTGGAGTGGGTCTGAATGCCGTGGATTGGATTTGCCTGCTTCCTCACTACCCTTGTCACAACAGCAAGGTCGAGATCGAGAAGCTTCACAAACTGGGTGGAGGAC
>JAUXKG010000126.1 GCA_030624355.1 Acidobacteriota bacterium | reverse complement strand
CCCAGATCCTGAAAATGCTTCATCTTGCGAAGCAGAACGGTATGGCCGAGGTGTAAATCGGGTGCGGTGGGATCAAACCCCACCTTAACAGTAAGCGGTGTACCGCTCTTTTCCGACTTTTTCAGTTTCCTGCGCAGTTCCTCTTCGCTGATTGTTTCAGCAGTGCCTTTTAAGAGGTAGATGATCTGTTCGTCAATCGTCATGTTCGGGTTTCATTCTACTGCAGGGCTGCGCCAATTTTGCAGTAAGACACGTATGCATTACTCCAGCCATTGTTTTCTTACGAGGAGCGGATTATATTCTCAGCAGCCATGAATGAACAAGAATCGAGGATCCTGAATCTGAAGGCTGAGGCCTTTGACCGGCTTGTTGAAAAGTACAAGAGTCTTCAGGATGAAGCTGGTTTTTACAGCAGAAACTGGGTGGAACTGGCTGAGTTGATTGAAGCCGCTCTGGAGAAACTGCGTCGTCTGTAGAATCGGCACTAAAACTCTCTGCAGGAGCCTGTCGATCACCTCTTCCATCTGGAAGTTCCCGACCCGCGGGAAGAAACCGTCGGTCAACTGTCGGGCAGGCGGAGTATGTAGTCCAACTGCTTGATGTCCGAGCAACCGTGGATGGCCAGATGCCGATTCAGGAGTACCCACAGGATGACCGATCCAAGAATCACCCAGGAAATCCAGGACAGATTGAGTTTGTCGGAGGCATCTGAGCTCGACAACCAAAGGTAGAGAAACAGAGCTCCGATTCCTTCTGAGGCCCTGGCAGAGATTCCGTCTACAATGATCTTGGCGCTTCCTCTTTTTTTGGAGTTAATAGGCAAGAAAACCTGTTCCCAAATGGAGCGATGAATGGAAGCTTTGACGCCGCTCTCGGTGACCTTGAGCAGAGAGCGGCTCAGCACGGTGGTACTCAGCAACACTGTCCCGGCACCTCCCAGCAGTGTGACTGGCAGAACCATCAGTGCCCCTGCGATCCCATAGCGGGATTGGATCCAGGGAGCTACTGTCAGTTGGAGTACCAAGGTAGCGGCGTTGAGAGCCATGTAAAAAGTCCCAAAGAACTGAGCATCTGTTTTTCCGGCTATAGTGACGATCGCGTAGAACTGAAAGTCGATGAACAGAGCAGCCAGAGAGGCTAAGGCACTGATTGCGATCAGAGCCAGGATGTAATGGCTCCTGATCAGGGAGGCGGTTCCCAGCAACGGGTCGGGCCCTGGTCCATGTTCGGTGGGGATGCCCGGGATCTCAGGTCTCTCCCGGGAGCTATCCGTTCTTGCCTCTGCGAATTCCTCTCCCGCTTCTCTCTCTCTTTCACCTTTTCCTAACCGTGAAGGGCTGGCGGCAGGGTTGTGGGTCGCCAGTCTTCTGTGGGCTGCCGAGACGATGAAACTGACCAGCAGCAGGATAACCGCTCCCAAGAGAACCAGAAATCTCGGTGCCAGAAACAAAGAGATCACCTTTGCGCACAATCCCCCCAAAATGCCGCCAAGCATTGAACTGGCTCCGATCCTGGCATAGGCCCAACGAGTCGTTTCCCGGTCAGCGCCCTCCAGAAGCTCTCCTGCCAGCAGCCAAACGGAGGCGAAGATGGCTGCAAACAAGACCGGAGCCAGCACGAACAGAACCATCATCGCGCGGCTGTACTGGACATCAACAAAGGGCACCAGGATTAGAAGGGTTGCCACGGCCGCCAGCAGCAAACCGCTTCGAGTCGTATGGTCTCCCCATCGATCCAGTGCCTTGAGATGGATCATGGCTGCAGGAATCGAAGCCAGAGCAATCCACAGGTATGCCAGGGGAAGGTGTTCGAGATCTCTCTCGGCAAAGAAGACGGCGTCGCGCCCAATCTTGATCAGGATGAAGGAGACCATCGAGATTCCAACGGCCAGAATGGGAAATTCAGCTAACCTCTTGAAGTCAGAATTTAACATTTCCTGAAAGTGAAGATTGGCAAAGGCAGGGTATGTGTCATCTTAGTTAGAAGTCGATCTCGGGTCTTATCTTATTGTTCCAACAGGCGATCCAGGACAGCCGGTTGGTTGGTTGGCATTTGGCAGATGTAATTCTCGCACACATAGGCAGTGGCTTTGCCGTCAATCTGATCAAGGTGTTTCAATACCGTCAACTCAGTTGCCAGGCGCTTGTGGACCTCTCCGTCATCGGCAAGCACGATGATTTTGTTGGGAATGAACCGTCTGTGTATGGTGCGCAGGATCTCTCTTGTATCGGACGAATCTCGCTGACCGGCGATCAGAATCTGTTTCGGTTTGTCCACGAGAAAGTGGACCGCTGCCATCATTTGGGGCATCGTGTAGGGAGCCGTCTTCAGTCTCTTTCCAAAGGCTCGTATCGATCTCTCCGCCATCTCCCGCCACTGCTTGTTTCCGGTCATTTGAGAGAGACGAAGCAGGTTCAGAACCGCCACTGAACTGGGTGATGGTTTGGCGCCGTCGTAATCCTCTTTCATACGGATCAAGATGGAAGGGTCCTCTCCTGTTGTACTGTAGAATCCTCCATTTGTCTGATCCCAGAAGAGGTGATTCTGTGTTTCCGTCAAGTCCATGGCCCAAAGAAGCCAGCGTCCTTCCAGTGAGGCTTCATATAAATCGAGTAATCCCTGAATAAGGAAAGCGTAGTCACTCATCATTCCATCAACTGCGATATCCCGGTTTCGATAGCGTCTCTTCAGGCGCCTGTTGTCCGGGTCATAGAGAGTAGTGGAGATGAATCGAGCAGCTGCTTCAGCAGCATGCAGATATTGTTCTTTCTGTAAGACCTGATATCCGCGTGCCAGGGCCGAGATCATGAGGCCATTCCAGGCTGTTAAAATTTTGTCATCCAGGCCGGGGCGAGGCCTCTCCACCCGGACTTGGAAGAGTTTCTCCCGGCTGAGCGCCAGGATGTCTTCGATTTCGCTGACCGATCTTTCAAATCTTTTCGCCGTTTGAGCAGGAGTACCGGAGATATGCAAAATGTTCTTGCCCTTAAACTCTCCGAATGCATCTCTTTCCACGTTACCGTCGGCCTTGATGCCATAGTGGTGACTGAAGATCGCGCTGTCTGCCTCAAGTAGTTTCCCCATCTCCTGGTGGGTCCAAACGTAAAACGCCCCTTCCGCCTGTTCTTCAGGATGGTGTTCGAGGGGGCTGTCGGCATCTTCAGCCGAATAGAAGCCTCCCTCTGTTCCAGTCATGTCCCTCAGTACATAGTGTAAGATACCTCTGGCAACCTCCGCAAAAAGGGTTTCCCGGGTGATCTGATAGACCTCCAGATAGGAGATGGCCAGCTGCGCCTGGTCGTAAAGCATTTTTTCGAAGTGAGGAAGGAACCAGTTCCGGTCCGTCGAGTAGCGGTGAAAGCCTCCTCCCAGGTGATCATACACTCCACCCCCAGCCATGCTGCGTAGGGTGTGAGTCGTCATTTCCAAAGCTTTCCGCTGACCTGTGCGAGAGTAGTGTCGTAGCAGGAAATTGAAATTGACAGGCCGGGGAAACTTGGGAGCCGATCCGAAGCCCCCCCGGGCGGAGTCATAAGTGGTTTCATACCAGTCATAGGTTCGAGTCAGCAAATCATTCTCAAGCTTCAAGTCGCCGTTAGCGGAAAGATCGCCAGATTCCCTGAGTCGGTCAATGATCTTGTTGGCTGCTGCCACAATATTTCGGCGATCGCTGTCCCATGCCTTGGCAATCTCAAGGAGAAGAGGTCTAAATCCAGGGCGGCCTCTTCCTCCCTCCGGAGGGAAGTAGGTCCCACCGTAAAAGGGTTTCAACTCCGGAGTCAAAAATACCGACATCGGCCAACCTCCGCTGCCCGTGGTGGTTTGCACAAACTTCATGTAGACCTGATCGATGTCCGGTCTTTCCTCGCGGTCTACCTTGATACTGACGAAATACTGGTTCATGACAGAGGCGATTTGGGGATTCGAAAACGATTCATGCTCCATCACGTGACACCAGTGGCAGGTCGAGTATCCAATGGAGAGAAAGATAGGTTTGTTCTCCCTGCTCGCTTTCCCGAAGGCTTCTTCTCCCCACGGGTACCAGTTCACCGGATTAAAGGCATGTTGCAAGAGGTAGGGACTTTTTTCGTTGATCAGGCGATTGGGTTTTGGTGGATGGTTTTGAGAGGATCCCGTGACAGGGCGATCGGGGTCTGACGAACGCTTCGCTTCCTGGGACCCGGAAGAATGCCTGACACCGAGGCCCACAGACATGGCAATGGCGATCAAGACAAGAGAAAGTAAAACGACATATCGAGGTCTGGAGTTCATATTCTCGAGAATCCCTGCTGCCGATGCTGTGGAGTCTGCCCGTGGTGTGATCCTATCCTATGCGAACTGGGGATGCTGGATCAATGTTCTCCAGGTGAAACAGAGCGATGCGGCCGACTGTTGTTTGCCCATGCGAAGTCAGGAGGGGCACGTTTGCAGTCCGGCCTTTCCATCCAGCCGCCCATATTCTAGAATGTGGACTAGCGATGAAGGAAAAGGTCACCAAGTCTGATCAGGAGTGGAGGGAACAACTCACCCCTGAACAGTACCGAATCTGCCGGGAGAAGGGCACAGAAGGAGCCTTTACCGGAGAGTACTCGGAGTGCCACGAAGAGGGCACCTATCAGTGTGCCTGCTGTGGAAACGCATTGTTCAACTCGGAGACCAAGTTTGATTCTGGAACCGGTTGGCCAAGTTTCTGGGACCCTGTGGAGTCGGAAAATGTTCGAACCAAGAGCGATAACACCTTCTTCATGCGGCGAACCGAGGTATTGTGCGATCGATGTGATGCTCATCTCGGTCATGTTTTCGACGACGGTCCCGCCCCAACCAACAAGCGCTACTGCATCAATTCCGTTGCCTTGAAACTCGTACCAGAGAAGTAGAGAGCGCCAGATTCCTGATTCGAGAAACCCCTGAGAGATTCCGAAGTTCTTGATTTACAATCAATACAACTCATACTATCTTGTTTAGGTAGCCTACTTGATCTGCTCGTTTATTGGTCCCACCAACAGCGGTGTCCATGACAATCAAAGAGGCTGGGTTATTAATGTGAAATCGTTGCCGCATTGCGGGAACGGAAAGAGGAGTGTCTGTCCATGTCGAAATTATTTGTAGGGAATCTCAACTTCAACGTGACTGACAGTACCCTGGAGATGTTTATCAAGGAGTGCGGTGTTGAGATCGAAGAGGTGAACATCATTCGGGACAGGTTTACAGGAAGATCTCGAGGCTTTGGTTTTGTTCAACTTGGCGGGGAGCAAGATCTGGACGAAGCCATTTCTGTACTGAACGGTAAGAATCTGGAAAGTCGTTCCCTTCGGGTCGACCGGGCGCAGGAGCGAAAGCCTGGCGGCGGCGGCGGCGGCGGCGGAGACAGAGGGAACTGGTAGTTGCCAGGTCCGCAGTCGTCTGAGGGCCCTGTCTTGCAGTTTGTTCCGATAATCCTACCGGTCTTCCGAACGGGTACCTCACCTATGGTTGCAGGCGCCCGAAGTACTTCAGACCCGCCGCAACAAACGTTATCGTATTTATGAAAGTGAGTACTAAGTTCCACCCAAGGGTGGGCTGCTCGTGTCTGCTGGTGCATCTGCGGAATTGTAACGAATCACGGCCGACTCATCACTGAAGAAACTCCGATTGCCGGTAGAACTATAGGTAATTGGTCTGGCCTGAATAGTGAACGCAATACTGTTACCAGACAGGCTGTACAGATAGCCTTCTCTAGTCCCTGATCCCAGCACAGTGTCGATGTACCCGCTTGCTTGCAAGGTAGCGAGGTCGGCAGCGAAGCTTCCGAAGCTCTTCGTCAAGGAGTAGTTCAGCTGTGAAGTGACCAGGCTGCGAACATTGTTGATGGCCGAAGTCTCTCTGGCTGCCATTTTGGAACTGTCCAGAAAAGGTATGGCGAAAGAAGCAATAATCCCGATGATTGTTATCACGAACAGCAACTCGATCAATGAGAACCCTCTGTTGTACTTTACTCTTCTAATCCACAAAACAAATCACCGATTTGTGCCGCTTCGATCCCACTTCCCCAGTCTCACTTGACCCATTATGCCTTTTTCGTCTGATAGTCTTTGACTTAGGGGCTCTCCGGAGTTCCACAGCCCCATTCAGGGACACTCAGCCTGCAACAGATGGGAGCTCCCTCCATAGGGTCGATCTTGATCTCTTCGGTGAGCTGAAATGATTGGTGAAATAGCCCCATGCAGCTGTTCTTTGGGGGGACACACACAGTTTCTCTGGATCAGTTGTAAATCAATTGCTCTCACCTGTCACATTGTCAACCGGCTTACGGACAGAGACCGGTCAGTTCGATCTCCTTGTTTTCAAGAGTAAGTGCCCTCCGAACTTAGGACTCGGAACTATGAAGGTATAATCCAGGCCATGACGACTGAGGGCAAAGACGCGGTCTGGAAATCTTCGGCACTGGTGAAGAGTTATCTGCAAGATGTCAGGGGAGCTGTTCCCCTGGCCAGAGAGCAGATCGAAGTCATGACCAGGTTGATCTCAGCAGGTAAAGAATCCGTGAGCTCATTTCTAGAGCCCGGATGATGCATAGGTTTTCGTGACGAAGTGTTGCAGGCGCCACGATGACAAGGCGTGCAACGAAGGGCACCGCAGGCGTACTCATGCAGTACGCCGAGGAGCCCAAGGAAGCACAACACGGTCAGCGTGGATGATTGCGGCACTGCAGTAGACAACTTATGCATCATTCGGGCTAGACCTGGGATGCGGTGACGGACTTCTGGCGGCCGCCATCCTGGATCGCTATCCGAACTCCGGGGGCGTCCTGCTCGATTTCTCAGAACCCATGATTGAAAGCGCAAAAACCAAGCTTTCAATCTATCGGAACAATCTTGTCTTCGCGACCATCGACTATGGAAAGGAATCCTGGATTCAGTCGGTCATCTCGATGGTGCCGTTCGATGTTGTGGTGTCCGGGTTTTCCATTCACCATCAACCAGACGAACGGAAGAGACAGCTGTATGCGGAAATTCACGATCTGTTAAAACCTGGTGGATTGTTCATATACATTGAGCACGTTTCTTCTCCCACCAAATGGATTGAGAATGTGTGGGAAGAATCCTTTATTGACTCGCT
>JAUXKG010000342.1 GCA_030624355.1 Acidobacteriota bacterium | reverse complement strand
CGCATTGCCCTAACTCCTCAAGCTTAGCGACTGCGACCAAGGTGTGTGAGACTTCTAATGCTAACTCTCTAGGGAATTCAAGGCAATGGAAAAGGCCCTTGTGTTGGCGTCCAGCTGGCGTGGAGAGAAGGGTCCAACCACCCCGGGCTCTCACTCTTCCTTCCTAAGGGCAAAATAGTGAGCGAAGGCCGCAAAACGGCAGCGGCTTCGATTCGAAAGCCGGATATATACCGGGCCAAGAATAGCACCTAGGACTCCCCCCGCACCGTCCAGAAGGAGATCCCACATGGTGTCGTCAAGTGGAGTCATGATGGGTGAGCGCTGAGCGCCTTGGTGAAGGGCGAGATCCAGCCCGTACTCCGTGATCTCCAACAGAGCGCCGATCCCAAGCGTGGCCAAGAGAATGACGACGCCATTGAACAGGGCAGTCCTGCCGTTAGCTAATAGCTAGTGCAGGCACACCCTGGATGCAGTGAATTCACTTAATGCATATAAAAAAAACAGGCGGCAATGACGGGTCCAGTGCTGGAAACCGCTATTAGCCCGGGATCTCCCGCCACGTCTTCCAGTCGACTGGAGGAACCCTCAAGAGAGACTCCAGAGGAAACCGGGAACTCCAAAAGGCCATCCGGGATTGAAGCCGAGAGTTGAAATTCCAGTTCGGCGATGACTCCCGAGGAGAGCCAACGCCCGGGCGCTGCCGAAACAGTGACCAATAATCTCGATTGGTCTGCAACTTCGGGATGCGGTTCGACTATGGTTTCGCATTTGTCCCCTTCGATCCTGGCAGACCCCTTGAGAAAGGAAACATGTCGAGATGAAAACTCGATGTCCGAACTCACTTTCGTAATTTTCATCTCCGGGTCGGCTGAAAGCATGAGCACCAGGAAGCTCACGTTTTTCCCGGCCGGGCTGACCGTGATGGTGTTTCCGCCTAAATTCACACGGACTTTCTTCTCCTGAGCGGTCAGGATGCCGAGACAAGCCACTGCCACCAGCATTCCCGGAGCAAGCCTGCTTTTGAAAAAACAAAACATCCCCATCTACCGCTCACTGTTCATCATCTGGAGCCATACTTCTCTTGCCAAAAACCCGTTTCATGTTGGGCACCGATCGGTTCCAAACCGAGTTCCCCGGCCATGGGTGGAGCCAGGTGCACCACTTGACCACCCACCGCGGTCATCAGAACGCGAATATTCTCAATATCCCTCTCTGGAATCGTCGTGTAGTCACGATCCAGGACGATGAAATCGGCAAGCTTGCCTGGTTCCAACGAGCCCAATTGCTTCTCCTTCATCAGGTAATATGCCCCAAAAGAGGTGGCACTCTTCAGGGCTAATCCTCTACCCACGGCTTGGTCCGCTGCATACACCTGTCCATCCCACGCCTTGCGGTCAATAAGCCGGGCCAGCACCCAGAAGATCGTCAGATCTGTCGCTCCCAGTGTACGGTCCACCTCAAATCCGTTGTAGATTCGGGCATCGGACAGCATCTTCTTGGGCACTACCTGTTTCACCGCTTCCTCACCATATCTCTCCAGAATCGCCGGCGTCGCCTGGAAGCTCTCCATGGCATCACCGCCGGTCACCATTCCCAGTCGCTTCATCCGTTCCACCTGATCGGGCCGCGGGGCCATCACGGTGTGGTCAAAGCCATGCCGCTTGGCCCGGATCTCCTCCAGCGTAAAACCGGCTTCCTGGCTCGCTTCTTCGATGACATCCATCATGTAGTCAATGTCCTTGTCGGCAACACTGTGTACATTGATGAACCGTCCTCCCGCCTTGATGTAACGGTAAAGATTTTGTCGATCGACTTTTCCAGGCGCCCAGGCACAATTCTCCCGGGCAGTTCGCATTCGCGCCACTTCCTCCTCGCTGGCTCGAGCAACATAAGCTGATCTCAATTCAAAATCAGTACATCCGCTTCCGGAGCGGACAACTGGCCGGGAGCCCATATACCACCAGTGGTCGTTACCCTTTCCTTCAGCCCAGACCATGAAGTTTGTGAAGTAAGGATCGTTGTAAAAATTCTGCTGGCGCCAATTCCATTTCCAGGCCGTGCGGATCGCTTTCTCGCCAGTATTGGCCAGATCGCTGTAAACCTTCACGCAAGTCGGGTTGTAGCATTCCGAGGCATAGGTCGTCATCCCGTAGCCCGCCCAGAATGACTGGCCCAGCCGTGCCAACTCTCGATACTCGGGATAATAATCCCTCGCGATCACCTCACTGAACATCCACCTGAATCCACTGCCGTCTCCAAACTCATTCATATCTTTGGTCACTTCCGACCAAGGCAAAACCTTTCTTGACTCCTCCCAGGCTCGATCGTTGATAAGCATTCCTATGAACACATCGCGCAAGACCAGTGGATTGTTGGGAGCGATTTCTTCGAGCAAGGTTTTGGGAATGAGCTTGCCATCCAGCACACTCACATTGGGAGCCCCAAAGCCGCCGTTGCCCCCCGTGCTGTACTGGTACCTGTCCCCAAGAGAAAAGACAAAGTAGATCCACTGCCCCGGTTTGGCCTTGGCTACTGCCTCTTTCAACATCCCGGGAAACTTCTGAATTTGTTCATTGGGGCTCCCCTCCACAAATCGAAAAATGATCTTACTGTCATCCGTGAAAACCTTTTTCATCTGAGCCGGAGTCACCGGATCCCAGTCGTTGGGGTGTTCATGCACAACGACAAGTCCCGGCAAGACTGTGCGCCCCTTCAGATCATAGACTTGGGTATTGGGTCCGGCTCCGGCTCGGATTTGGTCACTTGTTCCGACCTCCAGTACCTTCCCGTCTTTCACCGACATGGCCTGGGCGATGGTTCCCAGATCCTCCGTGAAATCACCGCTGTCGACAGTGATAATCTTGGCAGTGACGATGATGATGTCCGCCACATTCTCAGCCTGCTGTGCCCATGCTGAGGAGGTCACCAGGGACAGAAAAATGCCGGCAGCCAGTATCGACCACAAACTCTGATTCTTTTTCCGGTTAAGATCTCGTGCTCGTAGCATAGATGAATAACGCCCCTTCCCTAGCCGAGCCCATAATTCGCTCGACGATTTTCGTGATCTTACTCCTTCGAGTGAAAACTTTACATCCTCTCCCAAATTTCCCTTAGACGACTGACCTGCCTCCACGAGTGGCACCACCCTCTAAGTTAGAACCGGAGTGATCTGAAGTCCAGCCCATAGCGAAAAAGTCCTGAGATCTTCCCTGGGCAGAAAGGCCCATGGACTTGAGCTTTGCGGGCTCGACTATCGGCGCGGGAGCTGAGCGCTCCTATCGTACATCACCTTGCCGCCGACGATGGTGTAGAGGACTTGGGTGGTGGGAATTTCATCTTCCGGGATGGTCATGATGTCCTTCGAGAGGACGGTGATGTCAGCCAGCTTTCCGGGCAACAGCGAACCCTTGATGTCTTCCTCGAAGGCAGCGTACGCCGCGCTGAGGGTATACGACCTCAGCGCTTCCATCCTGCTCATCCTTTGGTCGGGATAGAAGATGGATCCGTCCTTCAGCTTTCGGGACACGCTGGCGTAGAAGCTGGCAATGGGATCCACATCCTCGACCGGTGCGTCGGTCCCGTTGATCACGACCGCGCCTGACTGGAGCAACTTTTGCCACACGTACGCCCCTTCCTCCGAGCGCCGGTCTCCAAGGCGCTCGGGCACCCAGGGTCCATCGGAGGTGGCGTGCACCGCCTGCATGGAAGCGATCACGCCCAGCTGGGCGAACCTGGGGATATCGTCCGGGTGCAGGTGCTGGGTATGCTCCATGCGCCAACGAAGGTCAGTCTTGTCAGGATTCGCCTTGAATGCCTCCTCGAAGATGTCGAGGGTCTCACGGTTTCCGCGGTCCCCGATGGCGT
>JAUXKG010000150.1 GCA_030624355.1 Acidobacteriota bacterium | reverse complement strand
GGCCCACAAGCACAACCTCCGCGTCACGGCCCATATCTTTGCGCTCGAGGATGCGAAGGGGCTCCTCCGGGCGGGCGTCGACGCATTCGCTCATGGAATCCGGGACAGGGACATCGACGAGGAGATCGTCGAGCTGTTCAAAGAGCGCCCGAACCTGTTCCTCGTGGCGAACCTTCCCGATCGAGGAGTGGCGGTGGACATGAGCTGGCTCGGTGAGACCGTCCCTGCCGAAGAGTTGGAGCAACTTCAGGCGGCCAGTACGGACCGGCCGGCCGTTCAGAAGGCGTTTGGAATCCAGGCCCGCAATCTGGCAAGTCTCAATGCGGCAGGCGTTCGGATCGCCTTTGGCACGGACGGAAGCACCGTTTGGATGCCGCACGTCGAGATGGCGGACATGGTGGCGACGGGAATGACGCCGGCTCAGGTCATCGTGGCTGCGACCCGCAACTCGGCTGACCTGCTGCAACTCACTGACGTCGGCACGGTGGAGGCGGGCAAGAGCGCGGACTTCATCGTGCTGGACGCGAATCCGCTCGACGACATCACGAATACGCGGCGAATCGCCGCAGTCTATCTCCGCGGAACGGAAGTCGACCGCGCCGCCTTGAGGGCACGGTGGACCGGCGAGACATCGCAGTAATTCGGGATCTAATAACGCGGTTTAACACGGCCAGAAACGGCAGACGACCCCCTGCAGATTGCGCCGCGCCGATTCTAGGGGGCCTCCTCAAAGCCCCTGGTCTGCGGAATCGCAGATCCCACACGGTAAAAGTATCCAGACAGCTTGAATTGAAGAAAACGCGAGCCTGGGACCTTCGAAGCGTGGGTGTGATACTCATTGGCTTCGACGATCATCAAATCACCGTCTTTCCAAGTCACCAATCTTTCGGGCTCCAGCTTTTCAGTTTCAAAATCAGCCACACGCTTTAGTTTCAATTGCATTTCGCCCTTGATGCAAAGATAGACAACTTCCCAAGGGTGCCGATGGTCATGCATGCTTCCGAAGGTCCTCGGGACTACCTCTTCGCGATTTTGCCATTCGAACAGCCTATTCCCAGCCATACTTGCGCCCCCTGGGTTCGTATCACCCGTGGGACGGATGTTGAACCCTCTTCGCCCAGGGGCCAAAGCCCCCATTTCCCCATTGATCATATCCGGGAAGTGGTGACCCACGGTCATCATTCCTCTATCGATGTTATCGTGGAGGCGGATATCTCCTTGTCCAGTGCTCCACTTACCATCAGGCACATTTGCTGGTTTCTGCATAACTCCTTGCTTCCAGCGGTCCTCGAAATCATCATCACTGGAGGGAACAGCCCCAAACAAATTCTTTGTGAGGGGAGCTGACGTCATCGAAAGGAAGCGAGCTGGCTCCGTCGAAGAGGCATTCACGTGCTCGCGCCATACGTTGAGTGAAGGAGACAGTACGTCTCCGGTGGCCCAGTCGTATCTTTCCTTTTTACTCGTTGCCCCTGCCAGCCACATGGTCGTATAGCCCTTACCGGAAATGATGTAGACGATCTCCTCGGCCAAAAGCTTACGAGGTGCGAGCTTGCCTCCGGCCGGGATCTCCACAATGGTCGCCTCCATTTGGTACAGACGTCCTTCGCCATAATTTCCTACGCCAATGCGCGCGATGGCAGCTCCATAGTCCTTGTCAAATTTCGTCGGCAGAGTCTTAAAAGAGACGGTCTCTTTCTGGGCGGAGGCTCGTTGTCCGAGGAGCGGAGTTCCTGCCAGTAACACGAAACAAAGGCTCAGCGCGCAAGTATTCGATAGTTCATGTAGAGATTTTCTCATTTTTTCCTCTCCCTTAATTGTTCCTCGTGCGAGACAGCGAAAAATGCTCTTAGGAATTTGGTTGCTTCAGGCCGGCTCCCGGCCGCCATCGGTCGAAATCTACCACTTTCCGACGGGACCGGGAAATGCTTGTACTAGATCGTAGGATCTTAGACGTTGAAGAGATGATAGGAAGAAAAAACAGGACAGTCTAGTCTTTCCCGTTTTTTGATCCCTTGCCAGTTGGAGAGGTTGTCAGGCCGATGTTTGACTGACTGCCTGCACTGTAGTAATAAGTTTTCAACTGGAATCTCTCCCCGGATAAAAAGTGAACGTCCAGTCCGGAAGGCGAGCTTCCCACCAGGAAAGGACCACAGGTGGCAGAATCCAGAGAATACGATCTGATCGTAGTGGGTGCCGGAATGGCGGGCATCATTCTGGCCGCCAGAATTGCGGAGATGGGAATCAATCCTCGCACCGGAGATCGCTTGCGCATTGCCCTGGTGGAGGCGGGACCGCATTGGAAAAGAGAAGTGGGCGGTCACAGCGATCCCGACTGGCGGCGCATGGTCCCTCAGATTGTGTGGGAGGAATTCAGAAACGTTCCCAGGTGGCCATGGCCCTATGGATTGAAGATGGTAGGAGGGTGCTCACCCCACTGGGGTGCCAACGCTTTTCCTCCCTATGATGTCGACTACAAGAACTGGGTGGATGAGATGGAGATCGACTGGACCCAGAACAATATGAAGTCGGCCGTAGATGACGTCATGAAGACGCTCCATGTTCATGAAGACCCTGAACAGGCATTCAGTGTGGGTGACCACATGTTTCGTGATGCCGGATACGCCCTTGGATATCATCCCCGGGGTTATATGACCGCTCGAAAGAACTGCATTTATTGTGGATTTATCGGCAGTGGACATGGTTGCAAGTACGATGCCAAAGGAAGTTCCCTCTGGTATCTGCCCACCTTTCTGAAGCACGGCGGGGAACTTATTGCTGATGCCGAGGTCCAGCAGGTCAACATCGAGAAGCAGGGCGCGGGAGGTGTGGTCAAGGGGATTACCTATCTGAAGGAAGGCCGGACCGTTCAAGCCAGAGCCGACAGGGTGGCCGTCTGCTGCGGGACCTGGGGAAGTCCGGTGCTGTTGGCCAAGTCCGGCTATGGCCCCAGGTCAGAATTGGGGTCAACAACGGTGGTCGAGAACAAGAACGTAGGCCAGAATCTGGACGGAGACACCCGATACAGAATTCCCGTGATTTTCGACCAGCCGATCAAGGAGGCCGGACGGGGAACCACAGGAGGGATCTACTGGTACGATGATGATCCTCAGTTCAGTGACGGTACCGGGAGGGTTCGATTTGCCGACAAAGATATGAGCAAGATCACGTATCCCCACGTAGCGGCCATGAGCGAGTTTGCTCCAGGGTACGGAAAAGCGCATATGGATTTCATGAAGGGGGCCATCACGCGTCTGGGGGCCATCGACATCGGTGTGAGCAAACCGCCCACTCATGTAAAGGGGTGGGTCGATCTTCACAGCGGCGCCCACAACTACCCTGGAGATGACTACATTGACCGGAGAATGATGCAGGTTCGGGAGATCGCCTTCGAAATCGCCAAACGGATGGGATGCGAAATTTCGGAGCGCTTTCCATCCACCTTTAAAGGCAGGGGAGGAGGCCACGGCAATGGAACCTGCCGGGCCGGTTCCGATCCCCGGAACTCGGTCATCGATCAGGACTTTGAGGCTCATGAGGTGCAGGGTCTCTTTGTGGCCGACTGCAGTTCTTATCCACGTGCCGTGTCCAGTAATTGCGGAGTGGTGGGAGCCATCATGGGCGCCTTCGCGGCAAGGCGAATCGTTCGAAATTATTTCTCCAGGGGAGTTTGAGTCATGAGCGAGCAGCGGGCAACCAGAAGGCAGTTTCTCAAACAAACCAGCTTCTCTGTGGCTACCGCATCAGTGCTGGTGCAGGAGGGACGGGGAAAGAGTCTGCAGCAATATCTGGAAGAGCTGTCCCCCGGTCCGGAGCCCCGGGAGGTGATTGCTGCCTTGGGCGACACCCTCATTCCCACCCAGGAGCCCGACTATCCGGGTTACCGGCGACTGGAAGAGCACGGCATCACAGAGGAGGTGCTGAAGGGCTTGAAGGGGATCAGTTCGAAGGATTTTCTGACCCTCAACGCGGTCAGCAAAGATTTTTTTGGAAAGACCTTTGTGGAGCTCGATGAGGAGAAACGGGCTTCTTACGTGGAGTTTGTCATGGGCCTTTTCCCTAGCGGGTCCTTCGGAGTTTCTGATTTCGGGGCACTGACTCACGCAGAGAGTCACGGCCGTGACGCCAGTGATTTGGTCGAGTCCTCGGAGTTGGTTGACCAGCCGCAGGAGATGGACAAGAAGGTCGCCATGGTTCTTCAGACGGTTTTCAAGCTGTGCCGCACACGGGTGTTGACGGTCTTCTATAGGAATTTCCCCTACCACACCATTAAGCGTGATGAGGAAGGAGCGCCTATCCTCACCGACCGGGAGCATCAGATCATCAATCCCAACAAGAGTGATCTCATCACGGGCTGGGATGTGGCCGGATTTCGAGGACCTTTGAGCTGGGAGGAAGAAGTGGAGCGGCGCGATCGCTTCATGAAAATCCACTGGCACGCTGAACAATCGAAAGACAACATTTACTAGCGAACCATTGACCATTGTCGATTGTCGAATGTCGAGTGAAGAGTTTCCATTTGTGAATGCTCGGATAGGTCACATTCGACAGTCGACACTCGTCAATCGGCATTATTCTTCATTCGTCAATCGACATTCTTCATTGTCTTGGCTGCTATCGCAGCCAAGATAATGGCTCCCGCCAGGTCGGTCCAACGTTCCGGCACGATCAGCAGAACCGCCGATGCCGATAGTAAGATCCGCACAGGCAGGGAAAGTGGTCTGGACAGAACACCCACAAGCGCTGCACCCAGGGCCATTACACCCAGGAACAAGGTTCCCGAGGACCAGAGTACAGAAGGGAGGCTTCCCTGCATTAGCAAAACAGGATTGATGGCAAAGGCAAAGGGAACGATGAAGCCGGCCAGAGCCAGTCGCAAAGCCAGCAGGCTTGTTTCGGTCAACTTGGCGCCGCTGATTCCAGCCGCCGCGTAGGAGGCCAGGCCAACCGGAGGGGTGATCATGGAGAGGGCTGCAAAGAAGAAGATGAACAGGTGGGCCCCCAGCTGGGAAATTCCCAAGTCGCTCAGGGCCGGTGCCAGCAAGACTGCGGCCGTGATATAGGCTCCGCTGGTGGGCATTCCCATCCCCAACACGATCGTTCCGATCATGACGAGAACCATGGCCGGGAGAAGAAAGCCTCCGGAGAGAGCGATGATCAAGCTGGAGAGCCGAAGTCCAATTCCTGTGTACCCGACAACTCCAATCAAGATGCCGGCCGCCGCACACGGGATCGATACCGAGAGAGCCTGACGGGCCCCTTCAGACAATGCTTCCAGCATCCGGCCAGGAGAAATTCTCGTCTCTTTTCGAATACAGGCGACAGCTACGGTCGCCACGATGGCGGCCACAGCAGCCCTCTGCAAGGAGGCCGCGGTGACAATGAAGTAGATCAATACCATCAGAGGCAGCAGAAGATGAATCTTTCTTAAGATCTTCTCGCCAGATGGTTCCAGGTCGCCCTCCTTCCGGCTCAAGCCCAACCGGCGAGCGTAGAGATCCAGCATGAAGTAGAGAGAGATGTAGTAGGCCAGGGCCGGAATGAGGGCGGCCTTCACCACCTCGATATAAGGAATGCCAACCAGTTCTGCCAGTATGAATGCGGACGCTCCCATAACCGGTGGCATCAACTGTCCGCCGGTAGAGGCGACCGCTTCAACCGCACCTGACAGATTCGTCGGCAGGCCGGCTCTCTTCATCAGTGGAATGGTGAAGATGCCTGTGGCAGCCACGTTGGCAACCGCACTTCCGTTGATGCTTCCCATGATGCTCGAAGCCACCACTGAAGCCTTGGCCGGCCCTCCACGTGCCCGTCGGGTCAGACGGCTGGCCAAATCCATAAAGAGTTGACCTCCGCCGCTGGCGTTGAGAAAGGCAGCAAACAGCATGAAGTAGAAGATGTAGTCTGTGGCCACGCCGGTAGGCACGCCGTAAATTCCCTGAACCGACAAGGTCTGCTGATCCACGAAGTCCACCATGGAAATTCCGCTGTGTCGCAGCGGACCCGGCCACCAGGGTCCAAGAAACTGGTAAGTGACGGCACACAGTGCCAGCACCGGCAGGGCCCAGCCCACCACTCTGCGGCAGGCTTCCAGCAGCAGTACGAGGGAGAGAGTTCCTACCACTATATCCAGGAAAGTAACGCGATCGACGAACTGAATCCGGGTGGTCAAACGGCTGTAGTCGGCCCAGAAATAGCCTCCCACCGCCAGCGGGATAAGGGAACAGATATAGTCCAGTCCATTGAGTGGCCGGCTCGAAGGTGCCGAGCTGGCCGGGTTTCTGAGGGGGAACACCAGGAAGGTCAATGACATCGCAAAGCAGAGGTGCAGAGGCCTCTGAATCATGACAGGATAGAAGCCAAACAGAGCGGTGTAGAGCTGACAAGCGGACCAGCTCACCCCGATGAGAAAGGCCAGTCGCTTGCGTGTGGGTCCCACCTCAGTCCTTTCCTAACCCGGATAATGCATAAATTCTCTACTGCATCGCCTTGCTTTCGTCTGAGCGAAGT
>JAUXKG010000424.1 GCA_030624355.1 Acidobacteriota bacterium | reverse complement strand
CGCACCGACATCTTCGCCTTTGGTGCCGTGGTCTATGAAATGACTACGGGCAAAAAGGCGTTTGAGGGGAAGAGCCAGGCCAGTTTGATCGGCGCGATTATGACTTCCGAACCTCAGCCAATGGCGAGTCTGCAGGAGATGACACCTCCTGTGTTGGACCGGGTAGTGAAGAGATGCCTGGCAAAAGAGCCGGACGAGCGATGGCAGACGGCAGCTGATTTGCTGGCTGAATTGAAGTGGGTAATAGAGGGCGGTTCACAGCCTGATGTTCCGGCACCAGTTGTTGCCCGGCGTAAGAATCGGGAGCGATTGGCGTGGGGGCTTGTGGTTATTGTCCTTGTGGCGGCTTTGGCCGTTACACTTTCAGTTCCATATTTTAGTGCTGCACCTAAGGATTCAGCCTCTATTCGATTCTTTGTTACCTCTCCACAAGAAGGATCATCCAGGGACATACTCGCTGTTTCACCTGATGGGCGTCACGTAGTACTTGGACTTAACAGTTCAGACGGAACCAGAATGATCTACTTACGCTCATTGAATTCCACGGAGATAAGGCCTCTGCAAGGCACGGAGGGTGTAGAGTCAGCATATGGGGTGTTTTGGTCCCCGGATAGCCGTTTTGTCGGCTTCTTTGCAGAAGGAAAGCTCAAGAAGATTGCTATTTCTGGTGGGCCTCCTCAAACCCTGTGCGAGGCCCCGATTGGTCGAGGAGGCACTTGGAATCGAAGCGGCTTGATCCTCTTCGCAATGGAAGGTAACGTCTTGTATCAAGTGTCCGAAGACGGGGGCGTGGCCACACCCCTGACAACTCTCGACGAAACACGCCAGGAGAGGGCGCACCTATGGCCCCACTTCTTACCCGATGGCCGCCGTTTCATTTATCTTGCTCAGAGTCGAACAGGGGACAACGTAATATACGCCGGATCGCTTGATTCCGCAGAGAGGACGCACTTGCTTGATTCGGATCTTCTGGCGATGTACTCATCGGGTTACCTGTTGTTTGTGAGGGAGCAAACTTTGATGGCCCAGCGCTTCAATGAGACGGACTTGCGAATGATGGGAGGACCATTTCCGTTAGCTGAAGGGATAGGAAGCAATGTATTCCGGGGGAGTGCCTGGTTCTCAGCCTCGGAAGGCGTGCTTTCGTACCGGACTGGCGCTACGGTGGCGAGCACTCAACTCACCTGGCACGAGCGATCTGGTAAGGAACTTGGCTCGGTGGGACCACCGAGCGGGTACTCAACGCCTGCTCTTTCTCCTGACGGGATGCGAGTTGCAGTCACGAGACTTGATTCGGGAGAAGTCAATTCGGACATCTGGATACTTGATGTATCCCAGGGCACCACCTCTCGATTGACTTTTGATCCAGCAAACGACAATAGTCCAGTGTGGTCTCCGGATGGCAGTCAAATCGTGTTTGCTTCAAACCGAGGAGGCGGCCCTTTTCAGCTTTATCAAAAGGACTCAGCCGGGGCTGGCCAAGAGCAACTGCTCCTGGAATCGAATAATAGTAAGATCCCTGAGAACTGGTCTTTGGATGGGCAGTTTCTCACATATTTTGAATCTGATCCGAACAACGGTCAGGATTTATGGGTCCTGCCCATGTCCGATGATCGAAAACCTACTCCTTTTCTCCAGGGACCCTTCAATGAAATCCAACCCCAACTTTCTCCAGACGGACGATGGATGGCCTATAGTTCCAATGAGTTGGGCTCGTATCATGTGTATGTGCAGAATTTCCCGCCTTCTGGGGGAAAATGGCAAATCTCAGAGGGAGTTGGGCTCCAACCGAGATGGCGAAGAGACGGACAAGAATTGTTTTATATACGTCCATGGTCAAATGAAATTATGGCTGTCGATGTGAACACAGATGCCACATTCGAGCATGGTATTCCTCACCCACTGTTCCGGATCAATGTCAATGTGGTACTCCAAAGGAATAGTTACGATGTCACTGCAGATGGCCAACGTTTTCTGCTCAATTCTCTTGTTCAAGAGTCAGCCTCTTCCCCCATCACCGTGGTCACCAACTGGACTGCGGAGTTAGAGCAATGACCCTCTCCGGCAAGACACTCTCCCACTACAAAGTCCTAGAGAAGATAGGCCAGGGAGGCATGGGCGAGGTGTACCGTGCTGAGGACACCAACCTGAGCCGTGAAGTGGCTATCAAGGTGCTGCCAGAGCAGTTCACCCAAGACCCGCAGCGACTGGCTAGGTTTGAACGGGAACCGTCTCTAGTCATCCTCGGGCAGCGGCGCGATTACTGTAACTGACACGTTGGCTTGATCGTGTGTACCGTGTCTGGAGGTACCATCAACGTTGATGATAGCTGGACCACCCACAGAACCTCCCGCGACAGTGAACGTGGCAAAGGTCTGATGCCGGACTGGTCGGGACGGCGGCGACACAGAAGCGATACTCGGTGACACCGCATGCACGGTCACCGTGCCCTGCGTTGGTTTGGGTTTTGTCTTAAACCAAGGCTTATAAAAGAGTTTTGCAAGCAGACTCGCAGTCTCTCCCACTTGTATTGTCATGACTGTCGGCACCACGACAATAAAAACCTGACTCCTCAGGGAATACAGCCAGCCCCCAAGGGAAATCACTGCCGCCGCTAGCAGTATCCAGGCAACTAGTGGCATTTCTTGCTCACCTCCATAGACGCCTCAGTGTGAATAGTGAATAGGAATTTCCTTTTTCGGGCCGATCGTACTATCAGGGAGAAAAGAGGTCAAGGAGAAGCTTGTGAGGGTTGGAGTCAGGTGTTTGTGGACAATTTAAGTGAGGGCGAGTGGGAAAGGTAGAAAAGAGGGGTGAGTAGATCCTGCCTACGACCCCTTCCGCGACGACCCTCGCTTGCAAGACCTGCCGCGGATGAATCTTGAGTCCCGAGTTCGTCAAATTGACGATCGAGTTGAGCTTGTTTCGACCATTGATTCGTCAGCGGTTGTAAAGTATATTAAGGCACAAATATAAGTAAATTATAAACCTACGGGTTGCGGACAAGTGCGAGGTTGATGTTTCCACTTCCT
>JAUXKG010000310.1 GCA_030624355.1 Acidobacteriota bacterium | reverse complement strand
GATCGCGGTCCGTATCCTGATCTGGCCAACAAAACCGGACTCCCCCAGGTGCCGCAGCAGACTGCCACCCGGTTCGCTCGAACCTCAATCATCTTGTTCTGTTTCTCATAGCGGACCCCTTTGACGACTCCCCCCGCGCCCTGTTTTTCAATGATGACCTGTTTGACGTCAGCATCCGCAATCAGTACTCCTCCGTGCTTCAGAAAAGTGGGGAGATACCAGAGAGAGGTTCCCTTGGCGTCGTACTTGCAGCCATGTCCGTTGCCGATGAAACCACAATAAATGCAGTTCTTTCGGGCCGTCAGATAGCCTCGGGGGTTGTATCCGAGAGCATACCCGGCATCTCGAAACAGACGGTTCCCCAGGCCGTATGCCTGCTCCGGATCCTCATGCACATGGAACATGTTCATGACATCGTCAACCGACTCCTTCATGTTGTTCTGGGTCCAATCGATTCCCATCTCATCGACCCAATTCTTGTAGTCGATGTCATAGGGAGGAAAGGCGTTGGCATCCCAGTGGGGGGAGCATCCTCCCACCATTTTCAGTCCATAGGGCCAGGGCCACCGGGGAACATTACTGAACTCTTCCCATACCACTTGAGGGACCGCTGCTCTCCAGTCGGGATGTCCATAGCCACTCATCTTCTGGTGCTTCCAGTGGGGTCCGGCTTCGATCAAGGCAATCCGCAGCCGATCTCCAGTGTGCGGATGGACTCCCCTCTCGGCGATTCTGGCTGCCAGGACAATACCCGCCATGCCGGCACCGACTACTATCAGATCGTATTCTCGTGATTGGGCCACGTTCTGATTTTTTACTACAGCACGGACAGGCAGTCAACGGGCGGGTATTGTAGAACCAGGCAGGAAACTCGAAACAGGGGAGTCCATTCTTTTTTTCTTGTACCTGGAGGCAGGCCAAAACGGTACGATATGTATTAGAAGATGATCACTATTGAGAAATTGGAGAATTCTTAAGAGTGCACCACCAAAATCTGATAAGCGTCACTCCGTTTTTTCCCCAGCATGTTTTTCGAATCACTTTGCTGGCCGCCGTTCTCTTTTTTGGGGAGAGTTGGATCGGCACCAGCTGGGGGCAGGTCAAAGAGTTTGTGCCCGTGACCGAGCAACACCTCTCCAATCCAGATCCAGGCGACTGGCTGATGCCCAGTCGCACTCGAGACTGGCACCGCTTCAGCCCCCTGGATCAGATTAATCGAGACAATGTGAAGCAGCTGACTTTGGTCTGGGCTCGCGGCCTGGAGCCCGGGGTCCAGGAAAACATTCCCCTGGTCTACCAAGGCGTGATGTATGTGGCCCATCCGGGAGATGTGGTGCAGGCCCTGGACGCCACCAATGGAGACTTACTGTGGGAATATCGGCGTCCGGAACCTGAAGACATGACCGGCTTTTCAACCTTTAGAAGCGTCAGTCGCAACCTGGCGATTTACGATGACATGATTTTCCACGGTACCGGTGACGGCCACGTCATCGCTCTGGATGCCCGCAGCGGGAAACTCCGTTGGGAAACAAAAATGCTTGATTACAGGGACGGGTCTAACCACCACTCCGGGTTCATTGTGGTCGACGGCAAGGTTTTGAGTGGGCGCTCCTGCTCGACCGTTCCCTGCTTTATCGCCGCCCATGATGCCAGAACGGGCAAGGAACTGTGGCGTACCTACACGGCGGCGGCACCCGGAGAGCCTGGAGGAGATACCTGGGGAGATTTGCCCTTCGAGAGTCGCATTCATGCCTCTCCCTGGGGCAATCCGGGATCCTATGACCCCGAAAACAAGCTGCTCTACTGGGGAACTGCGAACCCCAGACCCTATCCGCGGGTGGTCCGTCATCACGGAAATCCTGATGCTGTATCCCGGTCCAGTCCTGCCGAACTTTACAGCAACTCCACGCTGGCCCTGGATATCGAGACGGGCAAGATCGTCTGGTACTATCAGCATCTTCCCGGCGATGATTGGGACGCCGACCACGTTCAGGAACGGATTCTGATCGACACGGTCGTGGCGCCGGACCCCAAGGCGGTCAAGTGGATCAACCCCAAGATCAAGGAGGGCGAGGAGCGTGAAATTCTGATCACGCTGGGCGAGCCGGGTGGTTTGTGGGCCCTGGACCGCAAAACCGGCGAGTTTCTGTGGGCGAATCCGTTTCCCTTCGATGTCCCGGAATTTCACCTTTCAGACATTGATGAAAAGACGGGACAAACCTTTATCAACTGGGACAATGTGGCAAAAGCGATTGGTGAAACACACATCGTCTGCTTCCACAATACGAAGGGCTTCTGGCCCATGGCCTACAACCCCCAAAACAATTCCCTGTACATCCCCTACAATGACTACTGCCTTGAGCAAACCACTAATGCAGACACACCCACAGGTGCCGCTCCCCGGTTCACCATACCCCGTCCCGGAGCGGATCCCAACGCTCTATCGGGACTGGCCAAGGTGAATGCCTCCACGGGTCAACTGGATCGATTTTACACGCAGCGTGCTCCGAATAACGGAGCAGTACTGGCTACAGCGGGAAACCTGGTTTTCTGGGGAGATCTGAACCGCAGATTGCGAGCCTTCGATGCGGACACCGGAGGAGTCCTGTGGGAAACGATTCTGGGAGATTCTGTCCAAAACAGCACCATCACCTATGCAGTCAACGGAAAGCAATACCTGGCCGTGCTCACCGGCTGGGCTGCCATAACGGGAACAATCCTGTCCTATGTCCCTGAGATTCAGGTCTCGGGTGGTCACAACACTATTTATGTTTTTGCTCTGCCCGACTGAGAGGGTGAACGACGGCCTTCGATGAAGCGGCTGTCAGAGAAAAAAGGTGGAAGATGGTGCTCAATAGATGGATGCGCAAGGCTTTGCTGCTGAGTCTGTCGGCCATCATGTTGGCCTCGCTTGCGGAATCTGTAGCCGCTCAAGAGGTCGCATTGAGAATAGACGGCGGACCGCCGGGCAGCGGCAAACACTATTCGCAGGAGTTGCTGGCGGAGGCCATCCGAAAGGGGAATCCGGATTGGAGAGTTTACGTGGTCTCCGGGCCCCCCTCCAGCCAGGTCGTCTCCATGATTGGCAGAGGCCAGATGGATGTCGTCCGGGAGGGTGTCATCCTGATCCGCGATGCCCGAAAAGGCATGGCCATGGGCAGGAGAGTCAAGCCGGTCGAGCTGGCCTGGACGGTTCCGGTTTCCACCCTGGGCTGTATGTGGATTCTTTTGGAAGAGCTTCCCATCAACTCGGTGCCCGAACTCATTGAGAAGAGGTTGCCGCTCAGAGTGGCCCACGGCAAAAAAGGAGCCGGCCCCTGGTATTACAACAAAATGATCATGGAGAAGTATTACGGCGTGACCTTCGATGAGATAGAAGCTTGGGGGTCCAAGTTCGCCTATGGCGGTGGGGCCATGATCTCCAGGATGATGCGCGACGGTCTCATCGATGCGACTACGGGGATTACCTCAGTTCCCATGTCCGGGATTATGGAGCTCTCCAAAACCACCAAGCTCAAGGTGTTCAGCTACATGGAGCCGGAGGTAGTGGCCAGGGCTACAAAGGAGGGATTCGTTGAATGGGCAATTCCGGCTGGGACCTATGAGTTTACTCCGACCGATACGCCGATCCTGGGGGTCATTCAGACCATATTGGTGAAGAAGAGCATGGACCTGGATGTAGCTTATGATCTGACCAAAGCGGTATGGGAACGGAGAGAGTCGCTGGGCTCCCTTTACTTTGGATTCAAGGCCAACATGCGAGAAGAGGTGATCCGCGACCTGGCTGAGAATCATCTGGACGTCATGCATCCCGGAGCCACAAAGTATTTCGTCGAGCAGGGAATCCTCTCCAAGTGAATGGGTGGTCTGGAGCCTGGGAGGCATTTTCCCAGCCAGGAAAGCCGCGTGAACTGACAGGCGCTAGCGCAAGAATTGTCACTCTTTTCACCATCGCCATCGCCCTGTACCACATCTACCTGTTCAGCTTCGGAAGCTTCGCTATCGACGCACGTTTGCACCGCATCCTGCACCTCGGTCCTATCCTGGCTCTCTGTTTTGTCACCTACAGCCCTTCCACGAGCCAGGCCGGCAGGCTGGTGGTTCGCGATCTTGTCCTGGCATTGCTCTGTCT
>JAUXKG010000106.1 GCA_030624355.1 Acidobacteriota bacterium | reverse complement strand
TCCTTGCTTCTTGATCTCGCCGGGCAAGCCCCATCAGCGAACGTTACCATATCTATGAAACGAGACACTGAACGTACCCATAGGTACGTCTGCGCGGGCCTCGGTCGCAGGCCTTGTCAGGGCGGCGCCTAAGACTCCTCGCTACGAGACAGTGTGAGAAATGCGGGCTAAGGTGCAGACTTCCCAAAGGCTTCGGACTAGTGTAAACTGTCGTTTACGCTTGTGGCGGATTGGAGTCCTGCAGGCTACGCCAAAGCTGAGAGAGAGAAGGATGGCAAAAGAGGAGCGGACCGAGAAAGTCGCCAGAACTGAGTCGGAAGAGAAACTGAGCGCAATCCTGACGATCTGCCAGAGAATGAGTTCGGAACGGGATCTGGCAGCGCTTCTGGATTTAATCGCTCGGGAAGCAGCCAGATTACTGGGCGCCGACCGATCGACCATCTTCCTCCTGGACAAGAAGAAAAAACAGCTATGGTCTTGGGTGGCGCTCGGAAGCAAGGAGATTCGTTTCGACGCCCGACTGGGAATCGCCGGCGCTGTCGCTATGGATGGTGAAATCATCAATGTGAAGGATACCAGTCAGGACCCTCGATTTTATGGCGATGTCGATGACAAAACCGGCTATCACACGCACACCATATTGGCAGTTCCTTTACGCAACTACGCGGGCGAGATCATAGGGGCTTTCGAGGCTCTGAACAAAAAGAAAGGGTGCTTCACGGAAGATGATCAAGAGTTGTTGCAGGCCTTAGCCGCCAATGCAGCCATCTCCATAGAAACCGCCCAGCTGTTTCAACAATTGAAAACACAGCGCGATGATTTGCTGGAAGAGAACACCAATCTGTGGCGGGAGGTGGAGGGGACGTTCGCCACTCAGAACATTCTGGGAACCAGTCCTAAGGTTCAGGATGTGGTGAGACTGATCGAACAGATTAGCGACAGCGATGCCACTGTCCTCATTACCGGAGAAAGCGGTACCGGAAAGGAATTGGTAGCCAAGGCCATTCACTACAGCAGTTCCCGTGCCCGGCGTCCTTTGATCACCCTGAATTGTGCCGCTCTGCCAGACCACCTGTTGGAGGCTGAACTATTTGGAATAGAGAAGGGCATTGCAACGGGTGTTGAACGGCGACCCGGCAAATTCGAGCTGGCTGATGGTGGCACACTGTTCTTGGATGAAATCGGTGATCTGAGTATAGCCGCCCAGGCTAAGATTTTGCGCGCATTGCAGGAGAAGATAGTTGAACGAGTTGGGGGCAGAAAGTCAATTCCGGTCGATGTACGCATCCTGTCGGCGACCAATAAGGATCTGGCAGAGGGAATTAAAAACGACGACTTTCGCGAAGACCTCTACTATCGTCTCAAAGTCATCAATATCAGAATGCCCTCGCTCAGAGAAGTTCGCGCCGACATTCCGTTGCTGGTGAACCATTTTCTTTCGGAGTTCTCAAGCGAAATGAAAAAGGACGGGATGGAATTCGCCGAATCTGCCATGGAAGCTCTGTCGGGCTATTCGTGGCCGGGAAATGTCAGGGAACTGGAGAACGAGATCAAGCGATTGGTGGCCTCGATTCGAAAGAGAGTTATACAAAGAGAAGACCTCTCGGAAAACATTCAGGAAAGCGCCAAACCTGGTTCCCCGGTATCGGGGTCCATGAAGGAGCTGGTAGCTGATGCGGTCGAGCAGATGGAAAGAAAGATCATTCTGGATGCGCTCAAGGAGTGCGGAAACAATCAAGCCCGCGCGGCCAAGTACTTGGGTCTCAGCCGTCAAGGTCTCATCAAGAAAATGAAAAGATACGGCCTCAAATAAGAGCCCAGGCTCATTCCCTCATTTTCCACCAGTCCCCGGCCCGGAATAGGAGTGCACGGGCGTATTCTGCGTGAGACCAGGCCAGCGGTGAGGCAAACTGGATGAAACCTCCACCAGGAGCTTCCGTTCTGAACATACACTTTCTAGCCGTTTCCCGGTACGACTTCGACATGTTGTTGGCTTCTTCGAGAATCTTATCGAAACTGACGTGTTCAAGCAGAATGGGTTGATCGAACTCCTTGGCGAAGTCAATTCCAGTTTGCCATTCAGTCTCCATGAACCGTTCGAACCGATCACAGGTGGAGATGTGTTCGGGAATCTCCCCTGCTTCTCCCTTGTATCTGTCAATCTGTCCCAACAGCTCATCCCCGCGCCGCCGGTTTCCCGTCCAGTAGTGAAATTGGGCCAGCATGGCGGTGTATTGCAGCCAGGGTCCGTGACCGGCATGAACGTGAGTCGCGAAGTCTTTATGGAAAGGTAGATAGCGCATAATCATTCCCAGTTCCGGGTCCCAGAGGTGTTTTTCCAGGTAACGGACGCTTCTTTCCAATTCCTCCCTGTAGTGTAGGAAACCAAAATAAAAAGGGCTTAGCAGCGTGATGTCGGCTCGGCGGTCGTTGTAACCTTCCGAAGTGATGCGCCGCACATATCGATCACCCGAAATGAACAGTTCACCTACTGAGTAAAGAAAATGCTTTCTAAACTTGAGGTGAGAAGGAGAGATGATTTGCTTTTCATCAATGGTCTGGGCCACTTCGTTGGCCAGTGAGAAGGCGTAAAGAAATGAACTGTTCACCCAGCAGGTATAACCCTCTTCAAGGGCGGATTCATGGATGGCAGTGGTGGAATGGAAGAGGTTCAACTCTTTTTGATAGTAGTTTTCCAGGCTGTATGCAGCCGACTGGTTGACACACTCCAGAAAGTCCTCCAACTCATCCACTTCTTTCCCCAACCGATGCGCGGACAGAAGATAGTTGCAGATAATTGACATTCCATGAGCGGCGTTGTCTTCCTGTTTGTAGATGCTCTTGTCTTCCCCGTGCACACTGTAGCGCTGCCCCCAGTATCCGGCATCGGAGAGGACATCCTTCATGAAGTGAGCCAGTGATTTCATCAGTTCAAAGGCTTGCGGCGCCACATCGTAGCCGTGTCTGGAACCCGCTATTCGTCTGAACAGCTGCACTTCACAACTGGCGTCTCTGGGATATAGATAGGGATAGCGGGAGTCCGCCGGAGAAGCCAAAGGAAGGAGTCCGTACTGGTTTGATTCCACCGAACACTTCAGGATCATCTCCAGGTGGTGAGAAAGCTGTTCGTTTAATTGGGTTAACTCTTTTTCTTCGTTAGACACCGGTATACTTTCTTTCTGGCTGCGACGAGGCAATCAGTTTAATCTCCATACGAGGATTTATTTAACTCGTTTAGTCAGGAGTTTGCCAGTCATTTTGACAACTTTTCCTTCCAGTAGGGGTTTGAATAACCAGTTCCAGTGTGTTAATTTTTGCACCTCATCACGCTGAAATTAACTCTCCGTCACAGTGACTCTATGGATTTGCTATCGATATTTCGCAGCTCACCTGAGAAGCAAATTGAAAAAGCACGCAAAAAGGTCAAAGAACCGCACGGTGATTCGGCTACCAGAATCAACGCCGCCCATCGACTGTTAGAAATGGGAACTCCTGAAGCCATTCTGGCATTGTTGGATCGATTTACCATCAATGTCTCACCATCCTCACAGGATGAGGAGGAGAGGGAGGAGGTCCTTTCTTGGATTGTACAAATGGGGGAGAAGGCAGTGCCTGCTCTGATCAAGTTCCTGAAAAGGGAGCGCCAGGTTTACTGGCCGGTAAAGGCTTTGAAAGCAATCCTTTCAACAAAGGAATTTGAAGAAACCATGAATGAAATTCTCCAATATCAGTGGGAGAATCCGCCTGCCAGCTCGGATCCCAAGGCTCAGTTGATTCAGTTGTTGGAGACCCCCAAATCCTCTGAATTGGTGGTGACCATGAAGCTGTTTCTGGAGGACGAGGCCGACGATGTGAGACTGGCCGTGTTGGACCATTTGTTCGATCAGGCAGAGGAAGAATCTCGAGAGGCTATCTTGCGGTGTTATCTGGATTCTGCAGATCGGCCCCGAGTTCAGGGCCAGATTATGGTAAAATTGGCTGAAAAGCAGTGGGGTGTCAGGGGATTTCGTCCGCAGATCGAGGAGAACCTGCCGGAAGGATATGCGCTCACGAGAGAGGGCAAAGTGAAGGTTATCGGCACCAGTAGATAAGCACTATTCAACCTCAGGGGGGAGGGGGAAGCAGGGTAACGGGTGTGTTGCAGCGTCAGCGCAGCCGCCAAGGTCTGTTGCCCGAGCAGTTCAAACTCCAGGATTCCGCATTCAAGAGGCTGATGTTCGATGCCCGAACAGACGGGCTTGTGTCCTGAGGAAGTCAGCAAACTATGGTAAACTCTTTGGCTGCAGGAGCTTAGTTGAGAACGGAAGTTGTCGATGTTGAACAAGCCCTCGCTTCGCCGGTGAAATCTGCGAATGGGGAGCACAGCTAAACCGGTTCACATGTACACTGATTATTGGGGTTTGAAGGAAAAGCCCTTCGAAAACACGCCGAATCCACGTTTTCTGTACCCGTCCCAAGAGCACCGGGAGGCCTTGCGTAAACTCTTCTACGCCATCGGCTCGGAAAAGGGGTGCGCCCTGCTGACGGGAGAATACGGGTGTGGAAAGACTCACCTGGTGCGCACAGTCATGAGTAACCTGGTTCCGGACAAGTATGAAGTGGCGCTCATCAACTATCCTCTGCTGGGCCGGGACGAGTTTCTGCAGGAGATCTTTCGCGAATTTGGTCACGAGAGTACCAGCAATGACCGGGCACAGAGTTTCAGAGAGCTTTCCCGGTTCTTCAGCAAGAACATGGCGCTGAACAAGAAGAACGTCCTGATCATTGACGAAGCACAGATCATCGAGGACCCGGAGGTTTATGAGGAGTTGCGCCTGCTGTTGAATCTGCAGGCTGAGGACCGCTTTATGCTCAATATCTTGCTGGTAGGCCAGCCCGAACTGAGGGAGCAGATCTCCAAGTATCCTCAACTCAACCAGAGAATCCCGATCAGGTTTCATCTCGAGCGCTTCGGTCAGCAGGATACGGTAAACTATATTAGACATCGCTTGAAGGTGGCCGGTGCGGATAAGGAGATGTTTTCCGAAGTGGCGCTCTACCTCATCTACAGAATAAGCGAAGGAGTCCCGCGTCTTATCAACAGTCTTTGTGACCTGTCGCTGTTGGAGGGAGCCACCCGTGAAGTTGATGTGATCGGCGAAGAGATTTTGAAGCAGGTCGTTTGAAGGGACACAACTGTGAGTTCCTTACGTCGGTTGTGGGTGGCGATCCATGGTGGCACGGCTCAAAGGGAAAAAGACCAAGAACAGCCTGAAGAAAGATAAGAAGAAGGGCCCTTCTTCTCAAGTCGAAGCCAGAGCTAAACCTAAGGGCCTGGCCAAGTCCAGGGCTAAGGGCAAGCCCAAAGCTAAATCCGGGACTAAGCTCAGAGCCCAGACAAAGGCCAGCACCAAGACCAAACGCCAGGCCAAACCCAGACCCGCAGCCAAGACCAAGCATCGAACCCAGACCCAGGTCAAATCTGATCCCGAGACCTCGACCCCGGCCCATCCCGATGTTCCAGACAACATCGACGACATTCTGGCGGAATTTCGAGGTCATATCGGGACCTCTAAAGAAGATCGGGTCGGGCAAAAAGAGAGGGAGATTGATGAATATCTG
The DNA here is from genome assembly GCA_030624355.1 of Acidobacteriota bacterium. Taxonomy (GTDB): domain Bacteria; phylum Acidobacteriota; class UBA6911; order RPQK01; family JADFOI01; genus JAUXKG01. The sequence goes on along the minus strand of JAUXKG010000106.1, from coordinate 1,938 downwards.
GAGCAATATCAGCAGGGAGGCGGTCAGGGGAGTTTAGCGACTCAGTCGGATGTTCCGGACACTATTGACGATCTTTTGGAGGAACTTGAGGGACCCGTTTCAGGGGGCACCACGATCGAATCCTCCGCTCGCGATTCTGAGGCCTCCTCTCAGCCTCAGGTTCATGAAAACATCGACGATATTCTGGCCGAATTCAACGCCCCTGCATCAGAGGTGCCAACTGTTCCTGCCGCTCAAGAATCTCAGCAGACGACCAGCCCGAACATGACAGAGAAGGTTGATGAGATGATAGCAGAGTTCCATTCCTCCGCTTCACGAGAAACGAGTGAATCTTCGCCACACGACTCCCAAGAGGCACCGGCCAGCATCGATGACATTTTGGCCGAGTTCGGCGCTCCTGCATCAGAGGCCCCGACTGCCTCTTCAGCCCAGGAACTTCAGAAAGCCAGTGGCCTGGACATGGCAGGGAAAGTCGATAAGATGATAGCGGAGTTTAGATCCTCCGCTTCACGAGAAACGAGTGAACCTTCGCCACACGACTCCCAAGAGGCACCGGCCAGCATCGATGACATTTTGGCCGAGTTCGGCGCTTCAGCCCCTGAGAAGCCAGGGCCCCCTTCCGCCCCGAAATCTAAGCAGACTTCTCAGTCGGCTGTCTCAGAGCAGATCGATACGGTGGTGGCCGACTTCCAGGCCCCTGCTGGGGAGCAGCCAACAGCAGCCACAGTGCCGAGTTCGGAACCAGTTCCCGGGTCAGGTGTTCCAGAGAATCTCGATGATGTTCTGTCCCAGTTCCAAACCCCAGGCTCGGCGGATGTAACAGAAGCTGGACGCCGACTGCATTCCGCTGCCAGGGATTATGTCTTCCAATCGATCAAGCAGGTTGAGGGGGGCCAGGCTCCCGATGTGAAAAGAGGTGCGTCCCTGGTCCGAGATCTGGCCGATTCAATCGAACGAGAAGTCACCCTGCTTCTTGAGGCCACTGACAGGAGACAGGCGTTTTCTGTGAGTACCCATAGTGTGAATGTTTCTGTACTTGTACTTTGTCTGATGGGGACCCTCCAGCAGGATCTTGAAGAACGGATCAAGTTGGGTTTGGCTGGCCTGCTGCACGAGATTGGGGTCGTCAGACTTCCCCAAGGATCGATGTACAGGACAACTCCGCCGGACCCGGAGTTGTACAGGCGCGCTGTCTACAGCGCCGAAATCCTGAAAAAACTGTGTCCCGATGAGCAGTGGCTTTACGAAACTGTCGGACAGGTGTTCGAGCGAGAAGATGGCAGAGGTTTTCCTGAGGAGTTGACAGGCGAAAATATCCGGGAAGAGGCAAAGATTTTGGCTGTTGGGGATTTTTTCGAGGATTGCATTCACGATCGTCCCTACAGGAAAGCCCTGACTGGATATCAGGCCGTATTCGAGTTAACGGCTCAGAAATCGGGTAGTTTCTCTGAGCACGCGGTCAAAGCTCTGCTGAAGACTGTTTCTTGGTACCCCTACAACGAATACGTGATGTTGAACACGGGAGAAATTGGGACGGTGGTGACTATTAATCCGGGCAACATGGTTCGTCCCACGGTCAGAATGCTCTACGATACTGAGGGTCAGCTGTTGAAACAGCACAGAGTCGTTGATCTGAGTCTCAACCCGTCGATTTCCATCAGGAGAGCTATCACCATCGATGATTTGCCGGTAACTGGTTAGCCTGGAAAATGCATAGATTCTCTACTGTATCGCAGAAATCACTCGTCCCGCGCCACGCTTCGAGCTGATGGGGGTTGTGAGCGACCTCTGTGTCGCTCGTTGTATTCGATGTCTCTGCATCGCCTCCTCCTCACTCCTTGATTTCACCTCACAAGCCCCATCAGTGAATATCATCGTATTTATGAAGTGAGGCACTAAGGCATATTGCGAAGGCGTGGGAAGTAACCCCATGGTCCC
>JAUXKG010000220.1 GCA_030624355.1 Acidobacteriota bacterium | reverse complement strand
GACAGCTGACAACTGAACAGTGTCGATTGACGAGTGTCGATTGTCGAAAGACCACAGGTATTCGGCTGCATACAACTGACAGCTTACAACTGATCAGTGTCGATTGAAGAGTGTAGAGTGGCGAGTGACAAAAAGAACCTTTCTTAATCCGTGTCCATCCGTGTTTCCGAGATCCGTTTCAATCTGTGTCTAGTCGAAGGTGCCGCTTCAGGAATCGCTCCATGCGGAGGAGCCGGTCGCGGACCGTCTTTCGGTAGCGGCGCAGGCCGTGGTCTTCATCCGGGTACTCCACGTAGTCGATCAAATCCTGTTTGCCCAGCTCGATCATCCGTTTCACCCAGACCTGAGACTGGCGGGGAGATACGGCCGAGTCCCGCAAGCCGTGAAAGAGCAGTTGAGGAACTTCCACCTGCTCGACGAAATTCAAAGGAGATCGTTGCCGATACTCTTCCGGAATTTCGGAATAGGAGCCACCGAATTCGGAACGCTCCCGCCGAGGCGTTCGGGTGGCAGTCCAGGCGCGGCCCGAACCACCGAATCGGTCAATGGCCAACAATTTCCAGGAGGAGACAGGAGCTCTAATGACCTGGGCCTGAAAGCTCCTGGGTGCCTGGGTGGCGATGAGCAGACTCATGTATCCTCCACCACTGCCTCCCCAGGTGGCCTTGCGCGTCATATCGACATAGGGTTGCTTCTCCAGATAGTTCAACACATTCATCACGTCTTTAAACTCGGTTCCTCCGTAGTCGGCAATGTGAAGATCGTGGAACCCCTGGCCGAATCCCCGGCTTCCTCTGGGGTTGGGAGCTATCAGGACGAAACCTTTTTGAATGAAGTACTGCCACATCAGTTGGAAGGAATGGTTCCACTGACCGGGATGTCCGTGCAGTCTCACGATGACCGGATATTTCTTGTCTGGATCGAAGTTTTTTGGCTTGTAGAGCAGAGTAGGAATCTCAAGGTTGTCGGGACCGGGATAGAAGACTTCTTCCGGCAGGCTCAGCCGGGTGGGATCAATCCGGTTCATGGAGTTGGTAATCTGTCGAGGACTCCCCCCTTGGGCGGGAACAACCCAGATGTCGGGTGCTCGAACTGGGGTCGTTTAAATTTAATCGATGAACCAACCATCGGGAGAAAACTGTGGAGAACAACCCAGGGCCCGGCCGCTGCTGAGCGTCCGCAGTTGGGACCCGTCGGCGGTTGCTACCATGACGTCACGGCTCATACCCGTCTCGTCATGGACGATGAAAACCATCGACTGTCCGTCCGGGGACCACGATACCTGGCTGTGCTGACGGGCCGCATAGGTGACCGGGGTGACCCGTCCACTCTGCACCTGAGCCACACCCACTTGTTGAAAACCGCTTGTTGCTTTCAAGAAAGCGATGCGACTGCCATGGGGAGACCAGACCGGAGACTGGTTTCCGCCAGAGAGAGCGTCCTCGATAAGGCGAATCGCAGATCTTCCTTCCAGATTGCGGATCCAGATGTCACCCTGTTTCTGGAAGGCCAGTTTTCTTCCGTCGGGAGACCAGACGGGGAAGCGCTCCTCTTCGGGACCTGGAGCAAAGTAGCGGGGCCAGGCGGTTGTCTCTCCCAGATCCAGAAGGAAGATCTTGGAGCCCCGGGGGGTGCGTGCGAAGTAGGCTAGTCTGTTTCCGTCAGGAGAAGGTGCGGGAGCCGTCTCAATGACCGCGTCGTTGAAGGTCAGCTGGGTCGCCTCTCCGCCCGAGGATGGCATCATGAAGATATTTTCGTAGCTTTGGAAATAACTGGCTGACGTGAAGAAAAGAGTTTTTCCATCGCGGGAGAGGGTGAAGTTCTGTTTGGGCTCGGGACGTTTGCCGGTAGGGTTTGTGCTGAGCTGCTTGGGCTGGCCGCCGCCGCTTTCAACACGGAAAATTTCGGTGGTGCCGCTGTTGCCGGGTTGCCGAGTGAAGTAGAGATAAGCGCCATCCGGAGACCACAGGAAGGAGCGGACGCTACCCACACTCATCCAATCATCCAGTGAGTAGTCGTTGCTGACCGACTGAATGCCGGCAGCGGCCGTGCCGCCTATCCAGAAGGCCAGCAGCAATACGGCTGATGCTGGCATGCGTTTATGACTCAAGGGGAGGGTTCTCCTGTAGCAGCCGTATGACGAAGAACCCGTCCCGGGAGGGCACCGGTGTGCTGCCCCTGTTCCAGAACCAGCTGGCCGTTCACTACCAGATACTCAACCCCTTGAGACAACTGATGAGGGTTTTCGAAGGTGGCTAGGTCGATGATCGTATCCGGGTTGAAGATAGCCAGATCAGCCTTCTTTCCAGCCTCGACCAGACCCCGATCGGTGAGGCCTAGTCGAGAGGCGGGCAAGCTGGTCATCTTTCGGATGGCTTCCTCCAGGCTGAGGACCTGCTGCTCGCGCACATAGCGGCCCAGGATGCGGGGGAAGCTGCCATACCAGCGTGGGTGGGGGTGTCCACTGGCCAAAATTCCCTCTGGTGCGATCGCTCTTCCATCGCTCCCTATAGAGGTCCAGGGCAGGACCAGGGCGTAAAGCATGTCCTGCTCCCGTATTCCGAAGTAGATGGCCTTGGTATCCCCCTCGGCCTTTTCCACCAGCTCGATGATGGCCTCGGCCGGATCGACTCCCATTTCACGGGCAATTTCCGCAATGTACATCCCCTGAAAAGGCTGGTGCGGCAGATAGGGAGTGGCGCCGAAGAGAATGGTTTCAGGAGTGGCTCCGGCGATTCTTTTGGAGAACAGGTCTGTGATTTCCCTGCCGATCCGCCGACGGGTGCGGGAATCGCGAAGTCTTTGCAGCAGCTTCTCGCGGCCGCCTTCGTGAACCCAGTTGGGAATGCGGACGCCCAAACCGGTCTGGCTGGCCGAGTAGGGGTAGAGATTGGCGTGAACCTTTACTCCCTCTGCCTGAGCTTCCTCGATCAGAGCGGCGGCCTCTTGAATGGAAGGGGAAGGCTCCTGATCGAGCTTGAAGGAGGAACGTTTGAAATGAAGCACCTCTACCGGGAGACCGGCTTGGCGACCAATCTCAATGGCCTCTTGCAGGGCCGTGAGCAATTGGTCATCCTCGCCGCGAATGTGCGACAGATAGAATCCACCGTAACCGGCCGCCACTTTGGCCAGTCCGATCAACTCTTCGGTTGAAGCATAGCGGTTGGGGGAATAGATGAGGCCGCTGGAAAGGCCAACCGCTCCGTCGCGCATGGCCTGTTCCACCAATTCCTGCATGCGGCCCACTTCTTCGGCCGTGGCCGGACGGTCTTCATAGCCCACCACACAAGCTCGCACCAGGCCCGATCCCACCGTGGAGAGAATGTTCACGCTCATCCCGCTCTGCTCCAGGCGTTGGAAGTATTGTTCCAAAGTGGTCCAATCCAGGGTCAGCCCCAGACTGGAGAGTTCGATCTCCTGTTCAGATCGAAGAGGGCCTTCCACGGGAGCCGCCGAGGTGGCTTCTCCCAGCAGTTCCGTGGTCACTCCCTGGGTGACCTTGGAGAGCCCCCGTCCGTCCACCAGAAGTGTAAAATCGGAGTGGCTGTGCATATCGATGAAGCCGGGCGCCACCACCAGACCCTGAGCTTCGATCACCTGAATCGCTTGGGCATCCTCCAGGTCACCCAGTACGGCAATGGTATCTCCACGGATCCCCACGTCAGCGCGGCGTGAGGGAGCACCGCTGCCATCGACCACGTCTCCTCCTCGGATTACCAGGTCATAGGGGGGCGGACTTAGACAACCGGAGGTGGAGAAGGCCACCAAAACTGTGAAGAGAATAACCACAGGATAGGACATCTCAGACTCCCAGGAAAGAAGTAGATCCTTCGGATTCTAGCCCGTATCATGCATAAATTCTCTACTGCATCGCCGACATCACTCGTCCTGACTGTGTTGCGCTGCCTTGTGCTCCTCGGCGTACTACACGAGTACGCCTGTGGTGCTCTTCGTTGCGCGCCTTGTCAGGCCGGCGCTTTCGGCGCTTCGTGACGAGAACCTATGCATAATCCGGGCAGCCAGTCGGACCTGGTTTGTACCCCTCAAAACACCTGTTTCAGTAGTGGAAACTCCAGTATACAGGAAGCTGGTCCTGAAGATTGACCTGCCGGAGAAAGGCGTCGACTATGGCATTCAGAAAGTTTACAACCTGATGGCCACAGGCCGATTGAAGGTGTTTGCCTCATGCAGTCAGTGGTTTGATGTGAAGCGACCTTCCAAACGCTAGCCGCCTGCGCAACTGGGCAGAGTGCTCCTCTCGGGGCAGGAAGATATACGTTCATCGGGCGAATTGAGCGGGGTTTTGATTTTGCTGTTGTTATCTCCTGAATCCAAACCTAGTTGTTCACCTTGAAACAATACAAGTGGTGTTGGTTCACGCATGGGCTTGAAGCGTGGTCCGTCCATCCTGGGACTGCGCTCGAGGTGGAGCCAATTAGCCCCTGGGCGGTTGATAAAGACGATGTCCAAAAAGAAAAGACCCCACCGGCCCCGGTGAGGCCGAGGAAGGTTGGGCAAGAGAGGGCGTTACCGCCGGACCCCCCACCAATCCCACCACCACCAATCCCACCACCAATCCCCCCACCCGATAGATGGTGGTAGGTTGCAACTGACTTCGGACCTTGCCTTGTCCGTCCAATCTTGGTTACGAGGTGCCCGGGCGGTGGGGCTGTCACCGGCATGGTGGTAGAGGGCTGTTATCAGGAGGTGAATTCTTGAAGAAGTTGCAGATTGTCTTCACCGAAAACAAAGAAGTAGAGTCCAAAGCCCTCGACCTGGGACGATTCTTCAGAATGAACGACCCTGACAACCTTGGAAGGCACCATTAGTTTGACAACACCTTCGCTCATAAAGACGAGGGTCCCAATAGAGCCATTCGGTGGAGTTGCATCTGACGCAACAAATGCACCATCAATCGACAGATCTTTCGCAATCCCTGAATGAGACCCTTCACGACAGAGAAAGTTGCATGGGATTGATGCTGACACGCGTCGGTTGACTCGCCTGTCGTGCTGCTCCTTTGATGCATGAGACATTGTGGCTTCAGGTTAGTGAAAAAGCCGTAGCAGCGCAGTGACGTTGATCACCAATATCGAGTGACTGACTCTTTTCTAAGGTTAGGTGGTTGAGGGCGTTCTGGGGCCTATAAGAGTATTTCTTCGAACTGGCTACCGCTTGTGAAGGGCCTACGGGGAT
>JAUXKG010000092.1 GCA_030624355.1 Acidobacteriota bacterium | reverse complement strand
CCCTTGCGTATATTATTGGGGTACTCATGAGGAAATCTCCGACATTTATTTTGGCCAAAACTCCCCTCACTACCCTGCTGGGACTCCTTTCCGGTTTTTATCTCTGGGAAACAAACGACTCCGGCCCCATGCATCTGGCGGCCTCTCTGGATATTCCACAGATTGCTCTCTTCGGATCGACAGACGAAGTCGCAACCGGCCCTTTGAGCCCGAAAGCTCAAGTGATTCACAAACATGTTGAATGCAGTCCCTGCCTTTTGCGAGAATGCCCTATTGATTTGCGCTGCTTTTCACGCATGGAAGTGGATGAGGTCTACGAAGCTGCAGACGATCTCTTGGACAGCAACTGACGCCTTTCCAGCTGATCCACGTAAAGCTGCCTCCAAGCTGCGGCAGGGAGTCCGACGGAACTGCAGCCCATTTGACGGATGACAAGAGTGTTAAGACCAGCCGTGTTTCTGGATCGGGATGGGACTTTGATCAAGGAAACGGGATACCTGCATCGCTTTGACGAAGTGAAGATTTACCCGGAGGCTCTCCAGGCAGTCTCACGAGTGAACGGGAGCGGGGCGCTGGCAGTGGTCATCACCAATCAATCGGCGATAGCTCGGGGACTCTTGAGCGAGAGAGATCTGCAGAAACTCCACCATTTGATCAACCTCGAGTTTCAAAAACACGGGGCCCGTATTGACGCATTCTATTATTGTCCTCACCATCCGGAAGCCGGCAGTGGACCCTATACCCAGGTCTGCGGCTGTCGGAAACCCGAACCGGGGATGCTACTGCGTGCAGCCCGCGAACTCGGCATCGAACTCAAGGAAAGTTACATGTTTGGGGATCGGCTCGATGATGTCGAGACCGGGCATCGGGCCGGCTGCCAGTCTATTCTGGTAAAGACAGGCTATGGAAGTGAGGAAATGGTCTCGGGCAACAAAGAACAGGCTGGTTCTCTGCGTCGACCTGCCTACGTTGCCGAAAACATCCTGGAAGGAGTGAAATGGATTCTGGAGCGTCATCTTGAAAGACGTCTTGAAAATCATTGATCGATTCGCCGACACCAAAATCTTGGTTGTCGGCGACTTCATACTCGACGAATTTATCTTCGGGGAAATTTCACGAGTCTCTCGTGAAGCTCCTGTTCTGATTCTCAAGTATCAGAAGCGCACAATCGTTCCTGGCGGGGGCGCCAATGCCACAGCCAACATAGAGAGCCTAGGAGGACAGGCTACCCCACTGGGCTTTGTGGGAGATGATGAAACGGCTGAGCAGCTTTTCTCCGCCTGGTCTGATCGGATTGAAACAGGCTACGTTTTCAGAAACTCTGGATTTCAGACCACTCGAAAAACCCGCATCCTAGCCGGGTCCATTCATTCATTCCGCCAGCAGGTGGTCCGAGTCGACTACGAGCGTCGCTGCCACCTGCAAGAAGAGCACGAAGAACGGCTGATGGAGTCCCTGACCCGACTGCTGCCCGAAATGGACGCTCTCATTCTGTCCGACTACAGCCTTGGAAACCTGACTCCCCGGGTCACAGAACTGGCCATCAAGCTGGCTACCGAGCAAAACAAACCGATCGTGGCGGATTCTAGAGATCGCCCGCAGGACTACGCAGGCGTGACCTCCATGACTCCTAACATTACGGAGGTCGAAAAATCCTTATCCCTTCAAATCAGTCAAGAACCGTCTCAATTGGAGGCAGTAGCTTCGCGTCTCCTAAAAGAATGGCGACTGCAGGCGTTGCTGGTGACCCGGGGAAAACTTGGCATGTCTCTATTTACCCAGGATCAGAACACGCATATTCCAGTTTTTGGAACCGATGAAGTCGCAGATGTCACCGGAGCCGGCGACACTGTGACTGCCACCTATACCACCGCGCTGGCTGCCGGAGCCTCCCACGAGCAGGCCGCCCGCCTGGCAAACCATGCTGCCTGCCTGGTCGTCATGAAGAAGGGGACGGCCACCATCTCGCAAGCGGAGTTGATCCAAGCAGTTCAATCTGAGTGGTGAAACACGAGATCCGATATAATTGAAGTGGTCAGCCACCGAGATCGCGTAGGTCTGCCAATCCATCCGTGACGAAGGAGGCAATCACTCACAGCTTCATGCAGGACAAGATCAGAACGCTAGCCGAAATGAGGGAGATAGTGGACCGCCTGCGGAAGGAAGGCAGATCCACTGTTTTTGTCAACGGTTGCTTTGATTTGCTGCACGTAGGCCATATTCGCTATCTGCGGGCGGCCGACGATCTGGGAGATGTGCTGATAGTGGGACTGAACGGAGATGAATCGGTGCGCGCACTCAAGGGTCCGGGTCGTCCGCTGTTCAATCAGCAGGACCGTGCCGAGATTTTATCCGCTCTCCGGTGGGTCGACCACGTTATAGTCTTCGACGACCTGACCGCGGACCGAGTCCTTCTTGATCTCAGACCCGACTTTCACGCCAAAGGAACCGATTACACGGAAACAACTGTTCCCGAGCGGGAAACGGTGCTCGGATACGGGGGGCGGGTTGCCATTGTGGGTGATCCCAAGAGTCATTCCACACGCCAGGTCTTGAAGCAAATTTCCGAAGAGGTCGATTAGAATCCAGCTCATGAACCGTCCCAGCAGCGGCATTACTGAATCCAGCAACTCCTGTCGGAAGATCCTGATTGTCAGACTCGGTTCTTTGGGTGATATCGTCCATGCCATTCCCTCTCAACAGAGCATCAAGCGACATTGGCCCCAGTCGGAAATCCATTGGTTGACCGAACCTCCCTATGATTCCCTTTTGAACTCTGTCTGTGGAATTTCAAAGGTGTGGGTTGCCGACACCCAAAAGTGGCGACGCCGAATTTTCTCCTTGCGGGAGGGCGTTTCATTGATTCAATCCCTTCGTCGTGAGCGGTTCGATGTTGCCCTGGATTTTCAAGGCTTGATCAAGTCGGCTCTTCTTGGCAGGCTCTCCGGAGCCCGTCAAGTGGTCGGCTTCCGTCCCGAACGTTTCAAAGAGCCCGCGGCACAGTACTTCTATTCAGACACAGTAGTGGGTGACGATGGCTCTCAACCTCATGCTGTGGAGATCAACTTTCAACTGGCCCGTTTCCTGGGTTGCTCCGAAGAATCCTTGAGCCCCGCCGTTCCACTGGAAACCGGCTCCCGAGAACTTCAATATGTCAACGACCATCTCGGGCGACTGGGGATCCAGAATCCCATTTTGATCAACCCGGGAGCAGGTTGGGTCACCAAGCTCTGGCCGGCCAAGAGCTATGCACAGCTGTTCGTCAAGATACGGGAGGAGACGGGTCTCTCTGTGATTTTCACGTACGGACCCGGTGAAGAGGCCTTGATTGAAACAATTCGGGACGCGGCCGCTCCTCACTTCGTGGCCACCTTCCCCACCGATTTCCTCCAATTCTCGGCGCTTTGCCGCCGTTCTCAACTGCTGGTAGGGGGTGACACAGGCCCCCTGCATCTGGCTGTGTCCCTGGGAACTCCGACGGTGGCAATTTTGGGTCCAACCGCCTCCTGGCGCAACGGCCCTTTTAATCCTCAGGATGAAATCATCAAACGCGATCTGCCTTGTTCCAACTCCTACAAACGAACTTGTGATCAGTTCATCTGTATGGACATTCCTGTCCAGCAGGTCTTCGATGCGGTTGTCCGGCGTCTGAGTCCATGACACTTGCTCAGAAGATTCGAGTGCCAGTGGGGTTTGGATATGCCTTTCTTTACCTCTGTTTTTCCCAGCCTAGGATTCATCCGCTGTTGGCTGGAATCGTTCTGGCAACCTTGGGAGAGACATTGCGCATCTGGGCCTCAGGACATATCGTGAAGGGAAAAGAGTTGGCCATTTCCGGTCCCTATCAGTGGACCCGAAATCCCCTCTACTTAGGTTCTTTTTTGATTGGCCTGGGATTCAGCCTGACCTCTACCAGCGCTTGGTTGATGCTCCTTTTCCTGATCCTGTTTTGCACCATCTATATCCCCGTGATGTGGGAGGAAGAAAAAGAGCTGACCCAGGCGTTTGGCGATCGGTATCGATTGTACTCCAGTCAGGTTCCCCTTTTCTTTCCCTTTCCCGGACACAGAAAGCATGGCACCGACTCACTCGACTCGGATACCCCTCATAGCTTTCAGTGGCAAAGGGTATTTCTGAACAGAGAGCATAAAGCGTTGACCGGCGTTCTGATCATTATGGCTCTGACCATAGTCAAATTGTTATGGCTGTGAAACGTACTTCAACTAACATCCTGGTTGCCCTGGTCCTGGCGGCTGGAATCATCTGCCTTTCCTCAGCTGCCAAACAAGCAGAAAATCTCTTTGCCGATCAGTTGCCCAACCAAGTCCCTTTTCAGGAAGCTGAGAGTCTTCGCTTCGAGGTAAATTGGAAACCACTTTTCCTGTTACCCGCATTCAAGGCAGGAGAAGTGAGTTTTTCAATCCGTCAATCGGCGTATCACCAAAAGCCCACCTATACCATCTCAGCCTGGGCCACATCTGAAGGCTCTCTGACGTCAATGATTGGTCTAAAAATCAATAATTACTTCGAGTCCACGGTCGATCGTAACGATTTCCGGTCCTATCGTCTGTTGCGAAAAACTCACCAAAACAAAAAACAACGTTATCTGGAAGTCTTCTTTGACTATGACGATGGATTCACCCGCATACACGAGACCAATCTCGAGACTGATCCTCCCAAGAACATTCGCGACCAGACGATTGAAGGGATCCCCGGTCCGGTAGCGGATGTCCTTTCAGTATTTTATCTGGCTCGCTTGCGCTCGCTGCAACCGGGAGAAACATACTTGATTCATTTCAGTGAGTCAGGGAAGATCAAGCCAGTCCACGTCGTCGTCCAACAACAGGAGAGAGTGACAACCGACATTGGAGCTTTCGATTCGGTAAGAATCAGCACGGTCGGTGGACTGTTCAAGGGAGGAGGAGAGTTTCGAATCTGGTACTCAACCGATCAGTTTCGACTTCCCGTCCAATTTGAAGCCGATGTCCGCTTTGGCAAGATCTCCGGGAAAATCATTCGCCTTGAAAGCCCCCGGAGGATCCGCGGTATTTTCCCATCCCCCAACTGATCGGCAGTATGTAAGCACAATCGATCCAGACGGACCACTCGTTCCTGTATTTCCTCCCTGTGCTTCATCCGGTGATACAATAATAGGCAGCCGGCAAGTAGAGAGGGTGATCGTCCTGCAAATTTTTGCAGGGAGGAAAGTCCGAACACCGCAGGGCAGCGCGCTTCCTAACCGGAAGGAGAGGCGACTCTACGGAAAGTGCCACAGAAAATATACCGCCTGATTGGGTTTTAATACCTTTTCAGGTAAGGGTGAAAAGGTGGGGTAAGAGCCCACCGCTTCGATGGTGACATCGAAGGCATGGTAAACCCCGCGTGGTGCAAGGCCAAATAGGTCCCGTCAAACTGGCCCGGTTTATTCATCGGGGAAACCCGGTGGAGGCGGGGCGGGTAGGCCGCTTGAGAACTGGGGCGACCCAGTTCCTAGAGGAATGATCACCACCCTGAAAAGGGTACAGAATTCGGCTTACATCTCTACTTGCCGGAAAATTCCCTCCCTTTCTTCGAAACAAGGTGATCGAAACTGGCACGGTGATACAATAGAGCGGCACTGGGAACAATCTCAAAGAGATGGCGCAATTCAATCGGCGCGAATTTGCCAGCCTGGCAGCCATGCTGCCGGCGCTGCCCGGCCTTCGGACACCCGAAGATCTCGAGTATGCTGGTGGTCTGACTGATATTCCTGGAATCCGGGTCGGCCATTTCACTCACCAGCGTCGTCCCACAGGCTGTACCGTCATCCTGACAGAGCGCGGTGCGACAGCAGCCGTGGATGTCCGAGGCTCGGCTCCCGGAACACGTGAAACCGATCTGCTTGCTCCAAACAAAACCATCCAGAAAATTCACGCCATTGTCTTGGCGGGGGGCAGCGCCTTTGGATTGGACAGCGCCAGCGGCGTGGTCCAATACCTGGAGGAAAGAGGTGTTGGTTTTCCAACCCGGAAGGGACCGGTTCCCATTGTACCGGCCGCTGTTTTATATGACCTGGGCCTGGGTGATCCCTCCATTCGGCCTGACCGTGACGCCGGCTATCGGGCCTGCCAGAGGGCCCACACGGGCCCCGTCCAGGAAGGCAATGTGGGAGCCGGAGCTGGAGCCACCGTTGGCAAGATGCTGGGAGCTGGCCGGGCCATGAAGGCGGGCTTGGGAAGTGCTGCCCTTCGAGTGGACCAGCTCACGGTAGCTGCTCTGGTGGCGGTCAATGCCGTAGGGGATGTAGTGGATCCGGAAAGTGGTCGAATCCTAGCCGGGGCCCGCAGCAAGGATGGAAAATCCTTTGTTGACCTGGCCAAAACTTTGCGAACGACGACTCTCACAGGGGACCCAACCTCGCTTGAAAATACCACGCTGGGCGTAGTGGCCACCAATGCCTCCTTTGACAAGCCAGCCATGCAAACAGTTGCTGAAATGAGTCACGACGGTCTGGCCCGAACCATTCATCCGGTGCACACGCCCTTTGACGGTGACACTATTTTCTCTATCTCAACCGGAGCAGTGGAAGGGTGTGACCTGGGCCAGGTTGGAGCGCTGGCAGCCCAGGCAATCAGCCTGGCCGTCATCCGTTCAGTGCTGCAAGCTCGGGGAATTCCCGACTACCCCGCCCATTCAGACCTGTAGTGGCACAACACTCACAGCACTCATGAATCCTTTCCTTGCAGTCCTGCTCGTCTATGGTCTGTTCCTGGTAGGGTTGGGTTTGTTCCTTTCGCAGCGGGTCAATCGAGGCCTCGATTTTTTTGTGGCAGGTCGCGGACTGGGACCAGGCCTGCTTTTCTCCACCCTGCTGGCCGCCAATATCGGCGCCGGATCCACGGTGGGAGCAGCCGGGTTGGGATATCGAATTGGACTTTCCGGATGGTGGTGGGTGGGCTCGGCCGGGTTGGGTTCCCTCATCCTTGCTTTCTGGGTGGGTCCTCGAATACGGGACCTGGCATCCCGTCACCAACTCCTGACGGTAGGCGACTTTCTGGAATTTCGCTACAGTCGATCGGTGCGGGCGGTGTCCGCTTCACTTCTCTGGCTGGGAGCTCTGGCCATTCTGGCAGGTCAGCTCATTGCCATCGCCTGGATTCTGAGCGTTGTGATAGGAACCTCAAAGGCGTGGGGCTGTCTGCTGGGCGGGCTAATCGTAGTGACCTACTTTTCCGCAGGTGGTCTGAAGGCCACTGCCTGGATCAACCTGTTTCAACTTTTCATCAAGGCAGCTGGCTTCCTGTTGTCGGTCCCCTTCGCCCTGGGAGCTGCAGGAGGATGGCCCTCTCTTCAGCAGCGCATCCTGGAGCAGGGGGTACACGAGGAATCCTACTTCAGTCTCACCGGCATTGGGCTGGAAGGCATCCTGGCTTACCTGGTCTTGCTGGTACCGGCCTTCATTGTCTCCCCCGGACTGCTTCAGAAAATCTTCGGGGGCCGCGACGCCGAAACCGTGCGCCTGGCGACAGGTGCCAACGGGGTGGTGTTACTGGTTTTTTCTTTTCTGCCCATTCTCCTCGGCATATCGGCGGCTGCCTTTTTCCCCGACTTGGAAAATCCAGAGCTGGCTCTGCCCTACCTCATGACGGAATTGTTTCCCTTCTGGCTGGGAGCTCTGCTTCTGGCCGCGGTGTTCTCAGCCGAGATCAGCTCCGCAGATGCCGTGCTCTTCATGCTCTCCACCTCGCTGAGCAAAGACCTCTATCAAACCTTTGTACGGCCCGAGTTGGATGACCGGCAGCTGCTCAAGATCAGCCGTTGGACATCAGCCGCTGCCGGCGTAATGGGAATCCTGCTGGCTATTGCCCTCCCTTCGGTTATCTTTGCCTTGACGCTTTTTTACACACTGATCTCGGTCACCTTCTTTGCACCGGTGGTTCTGGGACTTTATTCCAAGTCACATCAGGCCGGTCACTGTCTGACCTCGATTCTG
>JAUXKG010000461.1 GCA_030624355.1 Acidobacteriota bacterium | reverse complement strand
AATAGTACCCCTGGGTGTCCTGGTCAATAAAACCAAACACTCTTTTGAACTCTTTCTGACCGAACGTCTTTCAGCCGTGAGTTTCATCGCATCAGCCTATTCCTTTCAGGAGCTGGCTGACCAAAAGACGCTAAATCGTATCTTCCGGGTGATGAAGCAGGAATTTGGGGGGTTTGTTGATCTGGGGTTGATTGATTCTTCTGGTTTGCAGGTGAGCTACGTCGGTCCCTACGAACTTGAGGGAAAGAGATACAAGGATCATGACTGGTTCCATGAAGTGGTGGTTCGGGGGGAACACACCAGCGATGTCTTCATGGGGTACCGCAAGTTTCCCCACTTTGTGATGGCTGTCAAGCACGAGCGCCCCACGGGTGAGAGCTGGATTCTTCGAGCCACTATTGACACGGAAATGTTCAATAATCTCATCGTCTCCATGGGTCTTGATCCGGCCAGTGACGCCTTTATCATTAATCGGTCAGGAGTCTTTCAAACCTCCTCCAAGCTTTACGGACAAGTCCTTGACAAATTTCCCCTGCCTCTACCACCGATCAGCTATGATCCCAACGTGTTGGAGATGACAGATCATCAAGGCCGAGAGATTCTCCTGGCCTACACCTACTTTGTTTCTCCATCCTTTATCCTGGTGGCTGTAAAACCGCGGGGCGAAGTCTTGAGGTCCTGGTACACCTTAAAAACCGAACTCTTTCTTATCTTTGTGGCCAGTGTAGTTGCAATTCTCCTCGTTGTCTTCAAGCTCACCGACATGTTTGTTAAACGGATTGAGGAGTCGGACTACAGACGGGAGCTTGCTTACCACGATATGGAGTACACGAACAAGCTTGCCACTATTGGCCGGCTGGCTGCAGGCATAGCCCACGAGATCAATAATCCCATGGCCATTATCAACGAGAAGGCCGGTTTGATGGGAGACCTTATTGGATCCATGTCACAGTTTCCAAACAGGGAAAAATTTCTGCGATTGACGGAATCCATCCGGCAATCTGTAGATCGCTGCAGCACCATCACCCATCGGCTCTTGGGTTTTGCTCGTCGCATGGACGTTGAGATCGAGGTGATAGATCTGAACGAAGTCATCCTGGAAGTGATCGGCTTTCTGGAAAACGAGGCCCTCCATCACAATGTCGATGTCCGGCTGAAATTGGCTGATGATCTTCCGCAGATCTCCTCGGACCATGGACAATTACAACAGATCTTTCTCAACATCCTCAACAACGCTTTTTCTGCCGTGGAGGATGGCGGCATGGTGATCATTACCACCTGGGAGCACGACGCGGACACAGTCGGAGTCTCGATAGAGGACAACGGCGTTGGCATGTCCGAGCAGACTAGGAGTCACATATTCGAGCCATTTTTCTCGACGCGGGAAGGATACGGGACTGGTTTAGGTCTGTCCATTACCTACGGTATTATCAAGAAGTTGGGAGGCAATATCGAGGTGCGGAGCAAAGAAGAGGAAGGGACCACCTTTACCGTGTTCTTACCCAAAAAAGCCAGGCAAGTAGCGGAGGCGTAGCATGGAAAAGTTAAGGGTGCTTCTGGTGGATGACGAAGAGGACTTTGTTTCCACCTTGTCCGAAAGACTCCAACTCAGAAATATAACGACCCTTGTCGCAACCGATGGGGAAGAGGCTCTCCAGATAATTGACACCGACAAACCACCGGTCGTGGTGTTAGATGTCCTGATGCCCGGCATGGGGGGGCTTGACGTTTTGAGGCAAATAAAGAAAAGCTACCCCCACATCCAGGTCATCATCTTGACTGGCCGCGGGTCCACCAAGGAGGGGATTAAGGGAATGCGACTGGGAGCCTTTGACTACCTGATGAAGACGGTCAAGATCGAGATGCTGATGCAAAAAATGAACGAGGCGTTTCAGGCCGCGAAACAGGAGAAGGATTGAAGCGAGGTTATCGGACTATGAGAGAACAAGAGACCGCCTTCATTGGCAAGATTACTGCCGGCGTGACCCATGAGTTCATGAATGTTTTGGCTACTATCAAGGAAAATTCAGGCCTGATGGAAGACCTCCTGGCTCTGTGCCGGGAGACCTCTTTTCCGCACCGGGAAAAGTTCGTCAAGACCCTAATCACTATCCAGAAACAGGTTAATCGTGGGATGGAAATCAGCGCCAGCCTGAACAAGTTTGCTCACAGTATGGACGAACCCAAAGCACGGGTTGAAGTCAACGAACTCTTGGATCAACTCGCTTTTCTCGTGCAACGTTTTGCCAGGCTCAAGCAGGTTCAATTGACGGTGAATCCCGTTGAACCACCCCTCGCTATTTGCATTGACCTCTTTCGACTTCAATTGATCCTCGTCGCATGTCTTGAATACTGCTTGGATCACACCGCAAGCGGGGGTGTGATAACATTGCAGTCCCAGAAGACGAGCCAGGGAATTGCCATCCAGAGCGTGACCGAACCGGGTTCGAGCCTAACGGAAAATGCCGGCACGCTCCCGGATGAACTCGCGGGTTTACAAGAAGCACTCGAGGCTCTGGGCGCCCGACTCATTCCACTCAGTACGCCAGGGCAGCAAGGCCTAGAACTCATCCTTCCCTTAAATAATGAATAACTGTTGAGTGTGCCGATTTGTTCTATAATGGAACGTCAACTTATTTCGTTATGTTCCGTATTGTTTAACCAGAATTTTTCCTTTCCTCTAACGCACTGTAATTACACATATTT
>JAUXKG010000291.1 GCA_030624355.1 Acidobacteriota bacterium | reverse complement strand
TCCGCCTGACGCCAAAAGTCTCCGGCATCTTCTCACAAGCTATCCGAAGGTTTGCCTCGATATCAGTCCACTTCCACAGGTAAGGGATTCCCGCTGGCTTCGGTCCCAGGATGGCCTGCTGTAACAGCTTGTCGACTTGCCACTGGCCGCGCATGTGCACCTTCGCCAGTTCGACGTCAAACTCTTCTAAGCCTTTCAGTGTCTCGGACGCCTTGGGCTCCCGGGAGACACTCATAGAACCCTCACTTCCTTCCCTCTCAATGGGTGCTCGCCTCCTTACCCTCAGCAACCGAGGCAACTTCATTGGCACCCTTCAGGCGTTTAAACAATTTCTTGGCATTCTCACTCAAGATTCTTCTCCGCATCGAGTCCGAGAGAGCCCGCGTTTCGAACACCCAATTGACAGGATCGAAGGTGGCGTGCGGCCAGTCGGACGAATAGAGCATCAGTTCCTCGGCATGAGTCATCTGAAGGAGCGAGCGAAAATCCTGGATCCTCTTGGGCTTGCACATCGGTTGGGTCGAGAAACGGAAATGGTCGAAGATGTACTCACTGGGCAGTTTATTTAAGAATTTTTCCCCACTCTCCAATTTCCTTTCCACCAGCTGGATGTCACCTGGATGATCCAAATACATTTCGTCCACCCTCAACATGAAATCAATGATCCACCAAAAGCCGCCTTCCTGTACCAGGATCTTCTGGCCAGGGTACTTGTCGAACAAACCCTGCAGGATCATGCTTCCCATGGTCGCCATGGCCGTCCCCATAGAGGCAATTCCCAGACACTCCACCCAGGTGCGTGTCCCCATTGCCAGCGGGGAGGAGGGTTGCCAAAAGGTGGCAATGTGAACGGCCAAGGGTAAATCAAACTCCGCCAGGGCATCAAAAATCGGATCATGCTTGGCAGAGCCAATCGGCTCATTACAGCCCCCGAACTCACTGTAGACACCCACGAACTGTTGGTTCTCACCCACGCGGTGGATCTCCTCAGCGCCAGCCTTTGGATCGCGCTGGTTAATCATCAGTTGAGCCTTGATCCGGTCGCTGACCGGAAGCACTTCCCGAATCAAATAATCGTTGTAGGCGCGGACAATTGCCGTGATCAGCGGTTCGTTGAAGATACTTTGGGGACGCTGGAAGCCCGGAGTCAGGATCACTGTATCGACGCCAATCTCATCCAGTACCCGAAGCACATCTTCTCCGGTATGTGCTTCGCCGTGCACAGACTGTCCGGTACCTACTTTGGAGATGGCTGCGTCGGGGCTGTACTCGGAGGCAACCTGGGGATAGCGTTGGAGTTTGGTCCGAAAGGGTTCGGGCATGAACTTTCGGAGGGTTTCGAACTCGGGTAGGAAATGGAAGTCCGAATCAATAACCTCCCACACCCTAGCTTGGGGATGGATAGGGTCGGGACGAACCCTCTCAGCAACCCCGCCCTCCAATGAAGAGTGGTCTTGACCTTTGGTGATCAATGTCTCTTACCCCCTGGCATCATAACGCAGGTCTTTGGCCCTCTGCTCGCTCGCCTGATACCGTTTTAAGCCTTCAAAAAAACTTCGCCATCCACCACGCGCACATCGAAGACCAGCATCCGTTTGCGGGGATAGGCCTCCAGATGGCCGGTTTCCAAAGACCAGTCCCAAAGGTGCCAAGGACAACGGACAATCTTGCGATCTGTTTCCACAGTCCCGTCACATAATGAGCCACCTTTATGGAGACAGCGGTTTAAGATGGCGTAAAACTTTCCCTGCACCCGAAACACAGCGATGATCCGAGACCCCGCCTGCACGGCCACGCTACCGCCTTCCAAGATGTCGTTTTCCTTGGCCACAAAGTACTCTTTTTTACTCACCTTCTCCTATCCAGCACTCTGCGCGAGTTTGGGGACAGTCGCCAGCGGCGCGCCCCGACCAGACCTCATCCCTCTAACGGTTGCCCTCATACATCACCTTGCCACCCACCACCGTCATCACAACGGACAGATCGCCGATCTCCTCCTCGGGAACGGTCAGGTAGTCTCCATCCAGCACCACCAGGTCAGCCAGCTTGCCGTCTTCGATGGAGCCCAGCTTGTCCTCATCACTGCTGATATAGGCCACCCACCGGGTTTTCATCCACAGGGCTTCCTGGCGGTTGACCTTCTCCTGAGGGGCCCACACTCTGCCTTCGTCATCCTTTCGGGTGATAACAGCCTCTATGCTCTGCAGGGGAGGACCCGCCGTTTCCGCCACTGGTCTGAGCCCGGCATCGATAAAGGCGCGTCCCAGGCTCCAGTCGTCGCTCAATCGATCGGCCCCATACATATAAATCATGGCGCTGCCCATCTGGGGGGTGAATCCTCCCTGTCCTTCTGGCAGCTCCGTGCCCCAGTCTTCTCTTCCGATAGGCGTGCCGACATACATACCACCACCGAGTCGCCACCAGGCGAGAACGCTGGGAATCACGTTCAGCTTCTTCATTAGAGCGATGGTTTCCTCTGTTCCGACATAGTTGTGGTCGATGACCCAAGGTCCTCCGGGCAGGATTCCTCCTCTTTCACGGGCGGCCTCCTGGTATGCCTTCAACAAGAGCAACGTGCTCTGATCCCCGTAACTGTGCACGCTGGCGATCTTCCATCCATAGCGAGCCGCCAGCTGGATTGACTCCCGCGCGTTGGAATATTCCTCCCAGCGATTCTGCCCGTAGGGTCCGAAGTTGTCCTTGGGCCCCAGTCTCAGCTTGGGCCTGGAAGTCAGAATGGCACCGGCGGCAGAGCCTCCGTCCGGCTGCTGGACAATCGTTCCGATGATCTTAAGCCAGTCGTCTCCCAGACCCGTCAAGTTGCCAAGCCGTTTCAAGAACTTTTCCGGCTCCGGATTGTCGCGTAAAAATTCATGGGTCACACGTACTCTGAGCGGCAGCTTTCCTTCAATCCAGAGGTCTCTGACAATGGAGATGGCAACCCCTGGAGCGCGCCCGATTCGCATGGTAACGCCATTCCTGGAAACTCTCCTCAAACTCTCCAACTGTCGAGGCTTTAACTCTTGCAGGTCATCGGGCCAGGGCAGAACTTGGTAGCCATAGACACCGGAAGCCAGACCCCGGACCTGACCATTGGGTTCGCCTGTCTGGGCATCCTTGACCACACCCGGAAAGTCGTCCGTCCCCAGGTAGTCCAGGAGAGTTTTCAGAGCCA
The DNA here is from genome assembly GCA_030624355.1 of Acidobacteriota bacterium. Taxonomy (GTDB): domain Bacteria; phylum Acidobacteriota; class UBA6911; order RPQK01; family JADFOI01; genus JAUXKG01. Next base: position 1,109 of record JAUXKG010000291.1, on the reverse strand, counting down.
GGCTGTTCAGATTGAACTCGTAAGTGCTAAATGACAGGGCTAGCGGGTTATTAGGAGCCACCTTGTCCAAATCCCAGCGAGTCACCTTAAGGGAAATCGTGTTTCGAAAACTGACAAAAGGTAGATACTTCCCGGCGGGCTGCTCCACCACTTCCTTGCGAAGTTGCTCCAGCCCTTGCTCCAGGGTGGTAAAAACGATTGCGGCAAGACCCCTCCTCAGAGTTTGTCCTTGCCACCCATGCATGTGGGATTCAATGAAGCCGGGGACCACGGTCTTGCCTTGCAGGTCGATCCGACGGGTCTTCGGACCAGCCAGGGGCAGGATGTCGGATGTCGTTCCCCGGGCTAGAAACTTGCCGTCCCGGATGGCCAGAGCCTCCACAATGGTGAAGTCATCGTCCGCGGTCAGAACTTTACCGTTGTAAAGCACCATCTGTGGATAGGCTATAATACGAGGATCAAGGTTCTGCTGTCCCAGCGAGGGCACGGCCAAGGCGACTGCCAGTACCGAGACACAGAAGAAAACAGGTAATTTACCGCTCTTCATTTCAGTGATCTCCCTCTTTTTGGATAAGACTGGTTGAATACGCTATCACCTTTCAGGCTAATCTGAAAGGGATGATGGATGGAATCCAGAAGCCCGCCCATGACAGAGACAAGCCATCGGCTCGCCCCAACGGTTAGGATTGCAAAGACGGGAGCCACTGTCAGAGCCGTGGGCCAGCAGGCTAAAGCCTGGCGGCTCTGCCGGAGCTAGCCCGGATCATGCATAAATTCTCTACTGCAGCGACGGAATCCTCCGGCGTGCTGCACTGCCCGTGTTGCGCGACCCGCCGCCGCGACGGCCCTCAGAAGTGATTGGGCACTTCATGAACCACCCGGCCACCCACCATGGTCATCAGGATCGGAATGTCGGAAATCTCATCCTCGGCAACGGTCATGTAATCCTGGCCTAGAACGACCAGATCGGCTAATTTCCCTGCTTCGATCGTGCCCAGCTTGTCTTCGTCCATCGCATAGTAGGCTGCCCAGTTCGTGATCATCCATAGGGCTTCCTTGCGACTCACTCGTTCCTCCAGGTTCCACACGCGCCCCTTGCCGTCTTTGCG
>JAUXKG010000028.1 GCA_030624355.1 Acidobacteriota bacterium | reverse complement strand
TGATGGAGGTTGCGGGCGATCTCTGTGTCTCTCGTCGTCGCCGATGTTCCTACATCGCCTCCTCTTCGTTCCTTGATCTCACCTCGCAAGCCCCATCAGCAAACATCATCGTATTTATGAAACGAGACACTAAACACACCGGGCGGTTGTCAGTTTGTTGCCCCGATGCTAAGATTCGCAACCGGAGGTTAGGATGCCAAGATATTTGCCTGTTCAGTTGGATGCGGCCAACGAAGACATTAAGAAAGTGTATGCCCAGGTCGAGGAAGATATTGGGTTCGTGCCAAACTTTGTCAAGACCTTAGCCCATAGTGGGAACTTTCTGGAGGCGATGGCAGATCTTTATCTCACGATTGCAGGCGAAACCAGTCTGAGCGAAAAGCTTCGGCAGCTTGTGATTTTGAAAACCTGTCAGCTACACAAGTGCAAATACACTGTTGGCTATTACACTGAGACAGCTAAGAAGGCAGGCTGGAGTGACGAGCAGATTCAGAGTTTCGATGATTACGCTGCCAGTGACCTTTTCTCCTATTATGAGAAAGAGGTTCTACAGCTTGCTGAGATGGCCAGTCGGGAACCAGACGAGATCCAGGATGACTACTGGACTCAGTTGAACAATCACTTTACATCCGACCAGGTAGTGGAGTTGGTTGTTCTGATCGGATTCTTCAACATGATCAATCGGTTCATCCTTACCTTGCAGATCGAACCGGATGTCGAAGTGACCGCCTAGTTGCTTAGCCCCCTAGACAGCTATCTTGACCTCTTCTCCTTCGACTGTGACCTCATACTTTTCCAGACAGATCTCGGAATTCGTCAGACATTCTCCCGAGGTGATGTCGTAGCTCCAGGAGTGCCAGGGACAGATGACACTGGTACCATTCAGGGCACCTTCACCCAGTGGGCCTCCCCGATGAGCACAAGTGTTGTCGATGGCGTGAAAAATTCCATTCACATTGAATAGCGCAATTTCCTTCCCATTCGCTTCCACTACTCGTCCTTCACCAGGTGGGACATCACCTGCTTGTGAGATGGTCACAAATTCTGCCATGTTCGTCTCCTCCTATATATGGTTTGGTCCGGACTGGTAAAATCTAGCCACTCGATGGATCTTTGTCAAAGGTGACCTCGCGGTCGAAGGTGGCAGAGGCAAGCGGGATCAGAGGGTGATGCGGCGTATGATAGTAAGGGCCATTGAAACTGAGGATTGTTTGTGTGAAATTCCAGGCTATTTTTTTTGATCTTTTCAACACGCTTCTCCACTTTGATTTCTCCCGACTTCCCGAGGTTGATTTCGAGGGGCAACCTTTGCGTACCACCACAGTCAGGGTATATGAGCAGATCCAGGAGCAGTGCTCAGTATCTTTCTCGTACCAGCTGTTTCTGGAGGAATTCATCCGGACGGGGCGAATCGTCCGTGAGATGAGGGGGGAAGAGTACAGGGAGAGTCCTTCCTTGCAGCGATTTCAAATACTGAGTCAGATACTGAAGCTCGAGGAGGAGTCGGCCGCCAGATTGATCCTTCAGGCACATACCGATGAAATGTTTAGAACGATGTACTTGCCTGATGAAAACAAGGTCGTGTTGGATGAACTGTCAGACTATCCGCTGGTGCTAGCTTCAAACTTTGATCACGCTCCCACAGCTCGCCGCGCTTTGCGCCAGTTTGGGATAGAGGAGCGGTTTGACTTCGTTTTCATTTCTGAGGAGGTTGGCTGGCGCAAACCGGGGAATCAGTTTTTTGAAACAATCCTGAAGCAAACTCCCTATGAACCGAACCGCTGTTTATATGTAGGAGATGATCCTGAAGCCGATGTGCTGGGTGCCGGTCAAAGAGGCTTTCAGGTTGCCTGGTTGGTCCAAGTTGAAGGAATTGAGGCACCAGTGGTGCCTCCCAGATGGGCTATCCAGGAGCTGTCCCAGGTTCTGGACATTGTCAACGACGACCTTGACTGACAGTTGACAAGCCTGGAACTCAGAGTCCAGTGTGTAGTAGATTCGCCACAATGAGAAGAGGCATTCCAGTCCTTTTTTGTACGTTGGCGCTGTTATTGTTGACGGCCTTTCAGGAACCTCAGATTCGAGTTGAAGTAGAGGCGGTCAACGTTCTCGTCACCGTGACAAACAAGCGAGGGCAGCTGGTGACCGATCTGGCAAAGGATCGGTTTGAGATACGGGAAGATGGAGCTGTCCAGGAGATCACAAACTTCAGTCACCAGACCGACTTGCCTCTGAGAATCGCACTGCTCATCGACACCAGTTCCAGTGTTCGCGTGAAACTGGATTTCGAAAAGCAGGCTGCCACCAAATTCATCTATTCGGTTATGCGGCTGGCGGACCGAGCCCTTCTTGTGGAATTTGACTCCGGAGTTTCGTTGGTTCATGACTTTACCCGCCGCCCGGGTGACATTGCCAAAGCTATTAAAAAGTTGCGTGCCGGAGGAGGAACTGCCCTGATGGATGCCCTCTATGCGGTCTCACGTGACAAAATGACCGAGGGTGAGGCTCGCCAGACAATCGTGGTGGTATCTGACGGGAGGGACATCGACAGCCGTCGAACCATGGAGGAAACTCTGGAGATGGTCGATCGGTCCGGGGTGACGATTTATGCAGTGGGAACCAATCGCTTTGCAGCGGATCGCTATGATAAAGGGGAAAAGTTGCTCCGGGATCTGGTGGCTCACACGGGCGGTCGGGCGTTCTTTCCCTATTCAGTTGAGCGGTTGGAGGACACCTTTGAGAGTATCAACGACGAATTGCGAAGTCAGTACAATCTTACCTATGTTCCCGGCGATCGACACACGGAGGGGCAATTTCGAAAAATCAAGGTAAGACTTTTGAACGACAAAGGATTGATCATTCGTTATCGAAGAGGGTATTTCTCCCCGGCGAGATAAAGAAAAGTGGGGACAGAGTAGACTGTCCCCACTTTTCTTTAATTTAGCCGGTTTCTGCATCAGGAATTTTCAAAAATTCCAGCTTGATCTGCTCCTTCAGCAGTCTGACGGCGTCGTCCTGGCTGGTTCCGATGGCTGAAAAGGGGCGAATTCGTATGAACATACCCTCTTGTGGAGTACGGGCAGAGGCTAGGCAGAGGGGACCCATGGACTCGGTCGTAACGGTGAAACGAATGCCTTTGTGCTCCCACTCCATAGGCTTCCAAGTATCGAGGTTCAGACTTCAGCTTTCAAGTCCTTTGTAGCTGTCATCCTTGTCGCCTGTCAGTTGTCAGCTGTCAATCGTCAGCCGTCTGCCTCCTCATACTTCTTGACACCCATTCCAGCCAGGAGGTATGTTCAATCGATCCTCTCAACTCTCAACGACCTTCGCAAAGGTAAGAAGATGGATCAGCACGATAAGTTTCTCGAGGATCGAGGGAGGAGTCTGGAAGAGGCGTTTTTTCACGAACAAAACACGCGATCGATCGAAAACCTTCGTCAGATCAAGCAGATGAAGGAAACCAAGGAGGCCCTGGCAGAGGTTTCTGGAATCACCAACGAAGCCCTCCTGAAGAGACTGGTCAAGCTGAGTATTGAAGCGGACACGATGACTGCTCTGACGTTGGTGCCACTGGTCGAAGTAGCCTGGGCCGATGGTAATTTGGACGAGTCTGAAAGACAGGCGATTCTGATGGCTGCGGAAAAGGCCGGATTTGAAAAGGGAGCCCCCGGTTACGAACTTTTGGAGAGTTGGTTGCAGCGTGCTCCGGAAAAAAGACTGCGCCAGGCCTGGAGGGGGTATATTCAGGAGCTCTGTGAGCAGCTTGACCCGGAAGGGCGAGACTCTCTGAAATCTGATCTTTTGGGTCGAGCCCGGGCCGTTGCTGAGACCAGCGGCGGGTATCTGGGCCTGATCGCCAAGGTGTCTGATCATGAAGAAAAAGTGCTCGAAGACCTAGCACAAGCCTTCCCCAGGGACTGAGAAACCAGCGAGACTCAGAGCGGATTATTTTGATCTATTCTGTGAAGCGATTCCAGAGTAGTGGAGTACTTAGTATGTCCAGCAGAGAAGAAAAGGTTGAGCAGATCAGCCAGATCGTGTGCCAGATCATTGACCAGTGGTACGAGCGAGTCAAGGAAAGTTATGTCACCGAAGAGGACGGCCGTGAGCTGGGCATAGAACCCGAGGTCAAGCGTTTTCACGAATCAACAAATCATCGAATAAAGTTTCTTCGTGTGGGAGAACTGGACGTGACCTATGGTCTGGGTGTTGATGCCGGTGAGGAGTTCTTGCGGATTGAATCTAGTGTGAACAACAAGTCCGAGGGCTTCGACTACGAGGTGTTTACCAACAAGCTCAAGTCTCACTATTGGAGAAGCCAGAATGAAAAGCCCTGGACGGAGCCAGCCTTTGATCGTTTTACTTATCAGGATCTGCTTGTTTTCGAGCCGGTCATGGGACAGTCTCTGACTCTGGACAAACGGAAAGATAAGGCCGATATCCTCCGTCTATCGTTTCAGATCAATCCCAGCCATGAAGGTCTGTTACTCCAGCACAAAGACGTGCTTCGAGACCTGATTGAGGGCTACTGTCTGGCTCCCCTCCGACGAATCTATGCTGAGTCCTACAGAGAGCGATAGGGTCCGGTCCGTCGAGCAATCTAGTCTGCCCGTGTAACTCCCTTTCGATTGCGTGCCGGAGGCAGAGAACGGACAGGTTCTTGCCTTCGGATGACGAATTCAGATCGAATTCTCGACTTTATTCTATTTTACGCAATGCCCACTTTTGCGTAAGATAGGAACTCAGCTTCTATTTTCGGAAGTCACATTCTGAAGTAACGGTTGACTTTCCCGCATAACAAGCTCCGGTGATCCATTTTTCAGTGCCGGAAAACTCAGGCCAAACCGCCAGACAGACAAGGGGTCGGGCGGTGGTAACGATGATTTGTGTGAGATAGGATTGGGACAGTCGATCAGGTGTTTCTTGCATAGACGGGAACGTGCCGATGTATTTTCCGAGGCCTTTGGGTCTTTACCATCCTGATAGAGAAAGGGATAGTTGCGGTGTTGGATTTATTGCCAATGTCAAAGGCCAACGCAGCCATGAAATTCTGGACGATGCCCATGAAATGCTCGTCAGTCTGAGTCACCGTGGGGCCTGTGGATGTGAGCCGAATACCGGGGATGGTGCCGGCATCCTGACCGCCTTACCACACGAATTCTTGTCCAAGGTTGCCAGGCGAGATCTGGGAGTAGATCTTCCCTCTGCCGGTCAATTTGCGGCCGGTCTGGTATTTCTGCCTACTGTCGACCGCGAGCGTGACCGTTGCAAGGCTGTGGCAGAAAGTGTCGTCACCGAGCAGGGCCAGAAAGTTGTTGGCTGGCGCTCTGTTCCCACCGATGCCAGGGGCGCGGACCTGGGAGCAACAGCTCGGGCCGCGGAACCCGTTGTGGAACAGCTTTTTGTGGTATCCCGGGATGGACTGGACAGCGAAGCCTTCGAGCGCCAGCTCTACCTCATTCGCAAACGGATTAGTCATCAGCTGCGAAGTTCTTCTATGAAGCAGGCTAAGATGTTTTACATCTGCAGTCTCTCGACCAAGGTGCTTGTTTACAAGGGCCAGCTCATGTCTGAGCAGGTTGTGCCCTACTATCCTGATTTGGTCGATGCAGATTACAAAAGCCATTTGGCCATGGTCCATTCCCGTTTTTCCACCAATACCTTCCCCTCATGGGATCGAGCTCAACCCAATCGGTTTATGTGCCACAACGGAGAAATCAACACTCTCCGTGGAAACAGCAACTGGATGCATGCTCGAGAGGGAGTAGTCAAAAGCGATCTCTATGGTGACGATCTGGACAGCATTTTCCCAGTGGTCGAACCGGACTGTTCCGATTCAGGCAATTTTGACAACGTCCTGGAGTTTCTCATCATGACGGGCCGAAGCTTGCCGGAGGCCATCATGATGATGATTCCGGAGGCCTGGCAAAATCATGAAAACATGTCGCCCGACAGGAGGGCCTTCTACGAATATCACTCCTGTCTGATGGAACCTTGGGACGGGCCAGCCTCGATTGTTTTCACTGATGGGCATTACATCGGCGCCGTGTTGGATCGCAACGGCTTGCGTCCCAGCCGCTACTATCTCACCTTTGATGATCGGGTCATCATGGCTTCGGAAGTGGGAGTTCTACCGGTCCATCCCGACAATGTTCAGCATAAGGGCCGTCTGCAGCCGGGAAGGATGTTCTTGGTCGATTTTGAGCAGGGGCGCATAGTGACAGATGAAGAGTTAAAGAGGGAACTGAGCGGCCGTCGTCCCTATGGGCAGTGGCTCCAGAACCAGCGAATCGAGCTGGATGAGGTGGATGTTGAGTCAGCCGCTCCTGATCCGGGAACGGAAGCCCTACTCCCTCGCTTGCAGGCTTTTGGATATACGGTTGAGACGTTCCAGTTTATGTTGCTGCCGCTGGTAGCGGAGAAGCGTGACCCGGTTGGGTCTATGGGCAACGACGCAGCTCTGGCCTGTCTGTCTGACCATTCTCGGTTGCCGTATGATTACTTTAAACAACTTTTTGCGCAGGTCACCAATCCCGCCATTGACTCAATCCGAGAAGAGTTGATCATGTCTCTCGAATGCTATGTGGGCCCCGAAGGCAACCTTCTGGAGACTACAGAGAGCCACGCCCATCGTTTGAGAATCAAACATCCTATTCTTGGCAATGAAGAGCTGACCGCTGTTAAGCAGATGAGTCATCGGAGCTGGAGAACAAAGACGATAGACATCACCTGGCCCAGGAAGGAAGGAAAGCGAGGAATGGCCAGGGCACTGGATCGCATTTGCGAGGAAGCGGAAAAAGCCATTGACGAAGGATTCACGCTGATTGTGCTGTCTGACCGTCGAGTCGATAAGGATCGGGTTCCGGTGAGTTCATTGCTGGCCTGTGGCGCGGTTCACCACCATCTTGTTGGCAAGTCCAAGAGGACACGGATTGGAATCGTTCTGGAATCGGGCGAAGCCCGAGAGGTTCACCATCATTGTCTGTTGATTGGGTATGGTGCCGATGCCATCAACCCCTATTTGACTTTTGAAGCTCTGAGACACGCATGCAGAGAAGGTTTGCTCGAGGAGAAACATACGGATCAGACCATTATTGCCGCCTATCGAAAAGGAGTGGCCAAGGGAATGCTGAAGGTCATGGCAAAAATGGGAATCTCCACTCTTCAGAGTTATAAGGGAGCTCAGATATTTGAAGCTGTGGGTCTAAAGGATGAAGTGATTGATCGGTGTTTTGTGGGAACTCCCAGCAGAATTCAGGGTGTCGGTCTGGATGTGATCGCGGCAGAGTCTTTGGGTCGTCACTCGATTGGTTATCCCGAGCGGGCCAACGACATCCAGTCCGCTCTTCCCAATCCCGGGGAATTTCAATGGCGGGCTGGGGGTGAGAAGCACACCTGGAACCCAGAGGCAATTGAGGAGCTGCAGAGGGCAGCTCGTTCCAACGGTCAGGATGCGTATCAGCGCTATGCCCGGATGATCAATGAGGATTCACGAACTCGTTGCACCCTACGGGGACTGCTTCGATTCCGGGAAACTCCGGAGCGCCCCCCTATTGCCCTGAAAGAGGTGGAACCAGCCGCGGAGATGGTCAAGCGATTTTGTACCGGAGCTATGAGCTTCGGCTCCATTTCAGCAGAAACTCACGAGACCTTGGCCATCGCAATGAATCGCATTGGAGGAAAGTCGAACACCGGAGAAGGAGGAGAAGATCCTGAGCGCTTCCTGACGCTGTCGAACGGAGACTCGAAACGTTCTGCCATCAAGCAGGTGGCCTCTGGTCGTTTCGGAGTCACCATGGGATATTTAACCAATGCCGATGAACTTCAGATCAAGATATCTCAAGGGGCCAAGCCAGGAGAGGGCGGAGAGCTGCCGGGGTACAAGGTGGATGAGACCATTGCCAGGATCCGGTACTCGACCCCAGGCGTCGGACTGATCAGTCCGCCACCTCACCACGATATTTATTCCATTGAAGACCTCAAACAGCTGATACACGATTTGAAGAACGCGAATCGCTACGCTCGGATCAGCGTCAAGCTGGTTTCCGAAGTGGGAGTGGGTACCATCGCCGCCGGAGTGGCCAAGGCCTTTGCCGATCATATTCTGATTTCAGGACAATCGGGAGGGACGGGTGCTTCCCCTCTGACCAGTATCAAGTATGCCGGATTGCCGTGGGAGCTGGGAATTGCAGAAACCCATCAAACACTTGTTCTGAACGATCTACGCTCGCGAGTGGTTCTGCAGACAGACGGCGGTTTGAAGACCGGACGGGATGTAGTGATCGCCGCTCTTCTGGGTGCTGAGGAGTTCGGCTTTTCGACCGCCCCCCTGGTGGCATTGGGCTGCATCATGATGCGTAAGTGCCATCTCAACACGTGTCCGGTGGGGATCGCCACCCAGGACCCAGAGCTGCGAAAAAATTTTCTTGGTCAACCTGAGCATGTCACCAATTATCTGTTTCTGGTGGCTGAGGAGGCCAGAAGGTATATGGCCAAACTGGGCTTTAGCCGGATTGATGACTTGATTGGTCGAGTGGAAGTCTTGGAGGTGGATAAGGCCATCCGTCATTGGAAGGCTGATGGACTCGATCTGACGCCGATCCTGACACCGGCCCATAAGCCCCACAAGAAGGTTCAAGTTCGTTGTGTGATTCCTCAGGATCATGGTCTGGATCAAGCCCTCGATAACGAGTTGATGCGGCTGAGCAGGTCGGCCATCGAGACGGGTGAGAAGGTGCAGATCGAGATGCCCATTCGAAATACGAACCGGACGGTCGGTACCATGCTTAGTAATGAGATCACCAGAAAGTTGGAAATGGAAACACTTCCCGATGACACGATTCATATTAAATTTCATGGATCAGCCGGTCAAAGCCTGGCGGCCTGGCTGGTGAAGGGAGTTACGATCGAGCTTGAAGGGGATGCCAACGACTATGTAGGCAAAGGTCTTTCCGGAGGTCGTTTAATCCTCTATCCACCCCAGGCTCCGCGTTTCGTACCCGAGGAGAACATCATTGTGGGGAACGTTGTTTTATACGGCGCCACAGGAGGAGAGGCCTACTTTCGAGGGCGCGCCGCTGAAAGATTCTGTGTGCGCAACTCCGGAGTTCGGACCGTTGTCGAGGGAGTAGGTGATCATGGCTGCGAATATATGACAGGAGGTCGAGTAGTCGTGCTGGGTCCCACAGGGCGTAACTTTGCCGCGGGAATGAGTGGGGGCATTGCCTACGTTTGGGCTCCGGGTGGGGGCTTTGAATCAAACTGTAATCTTGAAATGGTCGAACTGGAGCGAGTGGAAAGCCGGGAAGAGATGTCTGAGCTGAAGGGCTTGATCCAGAATCATTTCCAGTACACGGCTTCAACGGTGGCCGAGGAGATACTCTCGGACTGGGATTCTGCGTTGCCGCAGTTTGTCAAAGTCATGCCGATGGATTACAAACGTATTCTTCAGGAAGGTCAGCGCAGCGGAAAGCAGTCCGGGCTGGCCTCGATGAGGTAGTTTCCGGTGTGGGAGGACCTTGGAGAAACCCAAGGAAGAGTCGATCAGCAGCAGAACTCCGTGACGAAAAGACTGAAGAACACGAAATGAAGATGTGAGAGGAGGACAATCATAGGTAAGTCTACCGGATTCAAGGAAATTCAGCGGCAGGCGATACCTTATCGTCCACCAGAAGAGCGGCTCCACGACTACCGGGATCTGCTGACGGAAGTTCCTGAGGCTCATCTCAAGTCTCAAGGAGCCCGCTGTATGGATTGCGGGGTCCCCTTTTGTCAGTCTGAGGTCGGTTGTCCAGTGGACAATCTAATTCCCGAGTGGAACGACTTGGTCTATCGTGGCCGCTGGAAAGATGCCCTGGAGCGTCTCCACCAGACCAACAACTTTCCTGAGTTCACAGGGCGAGTGTGCCCGGCCCCCTGTGAAGGAGCCTGCGTGCTGGGGATCACTGATCCACCGGTAACCATCAAAAATATCGAGAACAGTATTGTGGACAGAGGTTTTGCTGAGGGATGGATCCAACCCCAACCACCTCCACATCGGACAGGCAAGACAGTGGCTGTTGTGGGTTCGGGCCCAGCCGGGTTGGCTGCAGCAGCCCAGTTAAACAGGGCAGGGCATCAGGTCACAGTCTATGAGCGCGACGATCGAATCGGCGGCCTGCTGATGTACGGTATTCCGCCGATGAAGTTGGAAAAGGAGTTGGTGGAACGCCGTGTGACACTGTTGTTGGAGGAAGGCGTCCGATTTGTGGTTAACACCCATGTGGGTGTTGACCTGGACAGCCGGCAGCTGCTCAGCCAGAACGATGCTGTTCTGCTGGCCTGCGGGGCCACCCAACCACGTGACTTGCCGATCGTGAGACGCGAGCTGTCGGGTATTCACTTTGCAATGGAGTTTTTGCTCAAGAGTACCAAGAGTTTCCTCGATTCGAAATTTCAAGACCACAAATATATCTCCGCCAAGGACCGAGATGTCATTGTCATCGGCGGTGGGGATACCGGGACGGACTGTATTGGCACCGCCCTGCGCCATGAGTGCAGGAGCCTTGTGAATTTTGAACTATTGGCGCAGCCTCCCGATGAACGATCGCCTGATAACCCTTGGCCACAGTGGCCGTTGGTATATCGTGTGGACTACGGTCACGCAGAGTCGGCTGCACTTTTCGGGAAAGATCCTCGGGAGTACGGCATCGTCTCCAAAGAGTTTGTCGGTGATGGCAAGGGGAGAGTAAAGGGTGTAAAGACGGTCCGAGTGGAGTGGACAAAAGGGAATGACGGTACAGTGAACATGCGGGAGGTGTCCGGGACAGAAGAGGAGTGGGGAGCAGACCTGATTTTCTTGGCGATGGGCTTTCTGGGTCCGGAGCAAACCCTTGTTACCCAGCTTGGATTGGAAACTGATAAGCGTTCCAACTTCAAGGCAGAGTTCGGTCGTTATGCAACCGCTGTTGAAGGAGTGTTTGCGGCCGGCGATTGCCGACGCGGTCAGTCACTGGTCGTATGGGCTATCCGGGAAGGTCGAGAAGCGGCCAGGGAGATCGACAGATATCTGATGGGATCCACCCATCTTCCTTGATATGCCTGCCGTTTAGAAGAATATCCGACTTCCTTCCGAATTGACTTCATCCTGTTTCTCGGTCACCATGGATTGGCTATGAACAAGGCCATTCACAAGAGGGTAGCTGTGTTGGGTTTGGGCAAGATGGGAGGCATCTTGCTGGAAGCACTCCTCAGAGAAAAGATCTTATCCCCCGAGAGTGTTGTGGGCAGCGACTCAGACTCTGAGCGGGCACGGCTGCTGGGCGAGAGGTTGGGAATCTCCGTAACTACTGACAATGCGAAGGCGGTAGAACAGGCGGACCTGATCCTGATTTGTGTCAAACCCAACGTGGTGAAGGAGTTGGTTGAAGAGATCAGTCCTCAAATCAGCTCTGATCAGCTACTTATTTCCATTGCTGCTTCTGTGCCCACCCATTACATCGAGGCAGCACTGGATGCTGAGATTCCGGTCGTGCGCGCTATGCCCAATACGCCTTGTGTTGTCGGCTATGGAATGACTGGGCTCAGCAAGGGGAGGTTCGCTGATGAATCTCATCTTGACATCACTCGCGCGCTTTTCGAGGCGGTCGGAATCACGATCACGCTGGACGAGAAACATATGGATGCGGTGACCGGTCTGTCAGCCAGCGGCCCGGCATTCGTATACGTGATTCTGGAGTCGCTGGGGGAAGCCGGAGTCAAAGTGGGTCTCCCTCGTGAGGCCGCCAACCTGTTGGCCGCCCAGACGGTTCGGGGAGCCGCTCAGGTCGTCTTGGAAACCGGTGACCATCCGGCCCTTTTGAAGGATGCTGTCACGACCCCAGGCGGATGCACCGTTGAGGGGCTGATGGAACTGGAAGAAGGAAAACTGCGGTTGACTCTGATCAAAGCCGTTGTCAAAGCCACCCGTCGAGCCAAGGAACTTCTACTGGCAAACTGAGAGCACTCAACTGGAGAGTCACTACAATTCAGCCTGCTTTTTCCACCCCGGCCCGCGGACCACCCGACCCGGTTTGGCGCCGGTATGTTCTCCGTTCTTGAGCACCTGTTGTCCATTGATGAAGACATGGATCATCCCGCTGGAGTACTGATGAGGCTTTTCAAAAGTAGCTCGATCGTGAATTTCCTGGGGATCAAAGACAATGACATCGGCGAAATAGCCGGGTCTGAGAAGGCCGCGCCTTTCAAGTTGCAGGTTGGACGCCGGCAGTGAGGTCAGTCTCCGGATGGCTTCCTCAAGTGTAGTGAGACCCTCTTCGCGTACATATTTCCCCAGCAGCCTGGAGAAGTTGCCGTAGGCCCGAGGGTGTGGATTGGACTTCAAAAAAACCCCTTCCGGAGCCAGTGAGGCAGCATCCGACCCGAAGCTCATCCAGGGAAGAGGTATCTTTCTCGAAACATTTTCCTGGGACATCAAAAAGTAGACTGCACCCACCCGGCTGTCGTCTTCGATCACCAGATCCATGGCGGTTTCCTGTGGCGACTTTCCCCGGGCACTCGCTACTTCAGCCAAGGTTTTCCCCGTCAGGGGCTTTAAGGACTCATTCTTGAACCCTACCAGAAGGATGTTCTCCGGCGAACCAGCCGCTAGATACAGATTCTCCCACTGGTCGGTAGTGGT